>JAFZAR010000104.1 GCA_017557085.1 Verrucomicrobiota bacterium
GAATGTGTGGGAATGGTGTCTGGATTGGTATGGAGCTTATCCCACAAAATCCGTAACAGATCCAACGGGACCTAGCACGGGCACATACCGTATTCTGCGCGGCGGCGGCTGGAATAGTAATGGTGCGTATTACTGCCGTTCAGCGCACCGGTACTACTACTACCCGGATTATAATTGGCGCAGCTACGGCTTCCGCGTGGCGCTGACTCCGGTCAAATAAACCCGTATGAAACAGGAACAATAAAACCTTATTTTAATAGAAAATCAATAATGCACACATACAAAACAACTTTTGGGCTGCTGGCCGTGGTACTGGCTGCGGCGATGGTACAAGCGGCAGCGCCGACCATCAACTGTAAAACAGATGGAGACGATCTGATAGTGACCTATACGGGGACTCTTTATCAAAGCAGTGATGCTGTGAATTGGACGGAAGTCGCGTCTGCTTCCAGCCCTTATCAGGTAAAAATGGGAAACAAAAAGCTGTTTTTCTGTGCCAAAGGCGAATCAAAAAATTTTACGATCTCACTGTCGGATACGGTGGATCTGAATATGATCTGGATCGAACCAGGCACTTTTATTATGGGGAGCCCCGAAGATGAGCTGGGTAGATATGATAATGAAGTCCAGCACGAAGTGACGCTGACTAAAGGTTATTGGCTGGGTAAATATGAAGTAACCCAGGCGCAGTATAAAGCCGTGATGGGGAAGAATCCTTCCTATTTCCGGTTGGGAGATGATTGGCCGGTGGATATGGTAAGCTGGGATGACGCGATGGATTTCTGTGCCAAGCTGACAACTATAGAGAAGGAAGTCGGAAGAGTGCCGGAGGGGTATGGATATACTCTGCCGACGGAGGCTCAATGGGAATATGCCTGCCGGGCCGGGACGACGACGGCTCTGAACAGCGGAAAGGATTTGTCATCTGTCAACAAATGTTCCGAAATGGATGAAGTGGGGTGGTATGGATACAACAGCGATGATATGAGTCAGCGGGTGGGACAAAAACAGCCGAATGCCTGGGGATTGTATGATATGCACGGAAATTTGTGGGAATGGTGTTTAGACTGGTATGATTGGAATTATCCGACTTCAGCGGTAGTTGATCCCATGGGACCTGACACGGGCGTGAAACATATCATACGCGGGGGCAGTTTGGACACGTCAGCCAATGTTTGTCGTTCGGCTTACCGGGTGATTCCGCTTCAAGACAAGGGCAACCTTGGGGGATTTCGTGTCGCGCTGGCTCCGGTTCCGCCTTCCAAGGATATGACGATCCCGCTTTCGGAAACGGTGGACTTGGACATGATCTGGATCAAATCAGGCACGTTTATGATGGGCAGTCCTGAAGATGAACTGGGCAGAGATGCGGAAAAAGAAATCCAGCATCAGGTGACGCTGACTAAAGCCTACTGGCTGGGTAAATATGAGGTGACCCAGGCACAATATGAAGCCATTATGGGAACGAATCCTTCCAAATTCAAAGGAGCCGATCTGCCGGTGGAGATGGTCAGTTGGAGTGACGCGAAGGAGTTCTGCAAAAAACTGACAGAAATCGAGAAAGAAGCCGGAAGACTGCCGGAGGGGTATGAATATACTTTGCCGACGGAGGCGCAGTGGGAATATGCCTGCCGCGCCGGAACAACGACCGCGTTCAATAACGGAACGAATATCCCGTCAGCAGATCAGAGATCGTCAGAACCTTGTCCGAACCTGGATGAAGTGGGATGGTATAAGTACAACAGCAATAAAACAACTCATCCGGCAGGACAGAAACAGCCGAACGCGTGGGGCCTCTATGATATGCACGGGAATGTGTCGGAATGGTGTTTAGATGTGTATTGGAGTACTTATCCGTCAACACCCGTAACGGATCCCACAGGAGCGGACTCGGGGTCTTACATGGTGGTTCGCGGGGGACTTTGGGCCGGCAGCGCGAGCGGTTGTCGTTCGGCTTCCCGGAGTTCCTGTATGTTTTACGACCAGTTAAACAGCATCGGTTTCCGCGTGGCGCTGGCTCCGGTGAAATGATCAATATGAAAAAATTATTCTATAAAAATATGAATACAAGTAAATTAATGACAGGGTTCATGGGTCTGACGCTGGCGGCCGTGCTGGCACAGGCAGAGGAACCGTCCATCAGCTGTAAAATGGATGGTGTAAACTTTATAGTGACCTATACGGGAGAACTTTATCAGAGCAGTGACGCGGTCAGCTGGAGCAAGGTGGAATCGGCTTCCAGCCCATATCAGGTAAAGGTCGGGAACAAAAAACTCTTTTTCTGTACGAAAGGTGGTTCAAACCAACCCATTGTGCCGGGTGGAAGTTTCTC
>JAFZAR010000105.1 GCA_017557085.1 Verrucomicrobiota bacterium
CGAGTGCCTTCCTGCCAGATATTGAATGACAGGACACTCATCGTTTGAGGCTCGGACTTGTGGCAGCAGGTTGAACAACATCCTCCCAGCATGGGGATTACCAATGACAGAACAAAAAATAATGACTTTTTCATCCACAGCTATCTTGTGAAAAAACAGCCAAAAGGTCAAGTGGAACCTGTTTTTGGAAGATTTTGAAAGCTCTTGGTATTTTTCTTGTTTTTCTTTGAAGGAAATGTTGATTTACAGTCAAAATTCGAGCAAACTAAGGGCTGTTATATTGCCTCATCGGAGGACTTGAAAATGAGTAAAAAAACGAGCGCTTTTACATTGATCGAACTCCTGGTGGTTATCGCCATCATCGCTATTCTGGCTGGAATGATCCTTCCGGCTTTGTCCAAAGCAAAATCCAAAGCTCAACAGACCCAGTGCGTCAGCAACTTAAAACAGCTGCAGCTGGCCTCTATGATGTGGTCTCAGGATAATGAGGACAGACTGATCCCCAATCTCCAGAGCTATGCCGCCGCTACCACAAATGATTGCTGGATCAACGGCCTCATGGGGTTAGACAGTGAGAGGATCACCGATTCCACCAACGATGCTTATATCAAATCCGGTCGTCTTTGGCCTTATAACAAAGCAGTCCAGATTTATCGCTGTCCCGCTGATCAGTATATGGTCACCTTCAACGGCAAGCCTTTCCGCCGCATCCGCAGCTATGCCATGAACTGCTACATGAACGGTGCCGATGTCGGATACGAACAAGGACAGAGCCGCTCCGGCGAGTTTCAGCTGAACAAGAAAAGCTCCGATATCAGAAGACCTTCCGGAGAATATGTGTTTATAGATGAACATGAACTCTCCATTGAGGATGGTCACTTTGGTTTTTCTCCCAAAGGCGATAACTTTTATAATTATCCTGCGACCCGTCACAATGCGGGCGGCGCGTTCAGTTTTGCTGATGGTCACGCGGAGGCTACTCGCTGGAAAGATCCCCGCACGATGAAGATCAATGCGAATCCGACCGCTTCACCCAACAATCCGGACTTGAAGAAGATGCAGGAGCATATTGCTACAAGGCTTTATAATAATTAGACTTTTGTCATAAATTCTTAAACAAACAAAAAACATCGAGCTTATTGAGACTGCCGTCAGAGTGCGGCAGTCTTTTTTTAATCAAATAAAAAAAGATTTTTTACTGATAAAAATATTGCGTTTTGGTTGAAAATATCGGATACTGATTCTTGCTGATACGTTGAGAGCACTTTTAAAGTGTTTTCATGATGTATCCGCTTAGTATATTCATTATGTTCATTAGAGGCTGCCGTTTCGGGTGAAACGGCAGTTCTTTTTTAAACAGCAAAAAAAGATTTTTTTTACTAACAAAAATATTGCGTTTCAGCCAAAAATATTGCAAAATAATTTCCGCTGATACGTTGAGGCTCTTTAAGTGTCTCTATAATGTATCTGTTTTGTATATTCATTATGTTCATTATGCGCTGCCGTCTCGAGTGAGACGGCAGTTCTTTTTTTTGAAGGAGAGAGGATTTTACAGATAAAAGAGGTTGATTTTTCGGCTGAAATAACAGATACTCTCTCTCGTTGATACGTCTGAAAGGGTTCCTGTCAAAAGCCTTTTCGGCGAAGAAAGATTTTCTTTCGTAATTTGTTGATATCAAACAATAATAGAAAATACAATGAATAAAAAATTGATGTTCCTGACAGCGCTGATGAGTGCCGCGATCATGACGCAGGCCGGTGTGCTGTTTACAGAAGACTGGAACGATCCTGTCTCTTCTCCGGAAGAGCTGGACGCGTCCCGGTGGAGAGCTGACGATGGATGTTTTGGTTCCGGTATTTACAGTGATTGTAAAGGAACCTTTAAATTCTATGCGGGTGCTGGCGATAACCGCCTTTATATCGAAGGTGAAAACAACGGAGAAGGTGACCTCAAAGGCTGGTGGCCCGGTTACGCGTTGGTAACGGTGCCGACTTTCGAGGCCAGTGTGGATAAAGTCCTGGTAGTGGAAACGAGTCGCGCTGTCCATGAGCAATCCATAGTCAGTGGTTCGGCTACGCGTACCGGCATCTGGCTGATCGCGCCGGATAAATCCAAATGGCTCCTGATCTCTGATGACTGGGGCGAATGCAACTGGGGTTACAATCCTTACTCCGGAACCTCTGTGGATTATCCTGTAAATAATCCGGGCGGAGTAGGTTATGATATTCCGGCGTTCAATAGTATTTTTGCGGAGAATGTGCATGGTGATCTGAATCTGCGCATTGCCGCTGATGGTTCCAATGCCTGGTTCTATATGCAGGATCCCAACGCCGAGGATCCCAAATGGGTTTACGGCGGTTCTATCCGTTTGAACTTCAGCGAGAATATCGCGGTTGGTATGGGCGTGTATGCCCGCGCTCCGAAGAGCGACAGCGGACTGGGGGACTATGTGAGCGGTGCTTTCGGACCTCTGACAGTTTCCTCACTGGACGCGGTCTATTTCGCGAAGAGCAATGTAAATATTCCGGAAGGAACCAGTTATACAGCTACTGTCAAGATTTCCGAGGATGCGACACCGGCTACAGTCACATTGACCAGCGGTGATCCGACTAAACTGACCTTTGAAGGCGGCGCGACAGTCACGACCCTCAGTTTTGCCAAAGGTGAGACAGCGAAAGAGGTTGAAGTGTTCTCTATCGCTTCCGGCAGAGCGACTATTGAAATGACCGGTTCTGATAATCTTTGGGTGAAAGCACCTCTGACGGTGACTTGCCCGGAGGCCGAAGGCGTGAAGATGGAAGACAGCTTCGATGGTGATTCCATCAATACAGACCTTTGGAGCATCAGTGATGCCGGTTACGAGACCGGTTACACCTCTGAAGATTTCTTCGGTGTGAAGAACGGCCAGTTGGTCACGGAAAACATGGTGGCGACCAAGAACTACTGGGGCGGCAAGAGCTTGCTGAGCAAGCAGACCTTCCTGGGCAGCACCGAGACATCCCTGAAGATCACCGTTGATTTCGACCAGATCGTCAGACAGACCGGTGTGGCTTTCTGTGGTGGTTTGATCCTGCGCAACGCGGACAATTCCAAGTTCTTCGCGATCCGCAACAACCGTGGTGAAGGCGGCTGGCAGTACAATGTGGCCAAAGGCGCTTCCGGCACCAAGGTGGGTATAGACAGTGACGCTGCGGGTGTTCTGGAAGTTATTTACAATGGCGTATCTCTGACCATGTATTTGAATGGTAATCAGATCGCTTCCACTTCCTGGGTCTGCAACGATCCGATGTACATCGAGCTGGGCTTCTATGCTCGTGAAGAGGGTGCTTCCGGTCACGGTGCTATCAACAGCGTGAAGGTGGAAAACTTCAAGTCCGCTTATCCGACAGGACATATATCTCCTTCCACAGTCAGAACATATCCGTATTTTGGCGACTTTACGGCAAATCTTGAGATCACACTGCCGGAAGAAGCTGTAGCCGCTTCCGACGTGACAGTGACTTTGACCTCTGAGGATCCGAGCATCGCTACTCCTGATGTTTCTGAGATCGTTTTCGAGCAAAATGGTGAACTGACTCAATATGTTGCGATTCGCGGCAATGCAGTCGGACAGACCACGATCAAATTGTCTGCCGATCTGGATTGGCTGACTATTCCCAGCGCGAATGTCAGGGTTTATTCTGCTCCGGATACTCTTTTCAATGATGATTTCAGCAGCGGTACGCTTGCTTCCTCCAAGTGGACACAGATCAGTCGTCCCGGTGCCGGCGGTTCCGCCAAGAACGTCAGCTTCGGTGTGGTAGATGATTGGCTGATGAAGGGTTCTTTTGACTGTGCGACCGAAAACTATCCGGTCGAGGTGGAGCAGATCAATGAGACTTTCTATCCTACCGAGGCGAATCCGATCGTGTTTGAATACACTCAGGGTCCCATAGCCGGTTTAGGTTCTTCCATCTGTGTTCTGGGCAATATTGTCAATGATGACAGCGGCGCTGCCTGCTCCTTCGGTTACTTCCGTGGAGATAAGAGCGGCTGGAATATGGTGCCGGGTTATGACTTCGGCTCAACGGCCAAAGTCCTCAATATGGACCGCTTCCTGGATAACGGCACCCATCGTGTCCGTATGCTGATCGATGGCAAGAATGTCTATGTTTATGTGGATGATATTTATGGCGGTTCCATGAGCTTCGCGGCCAATGCGGTCAGACTGGAACTGGGTGCTATGGCCTACAAGGTCAACAATCATGTGGAATGCGAGTTCAGTGATGTTTATGTTTATGGTGTGCCGACCATCAGCATCAGCCCTGAGAGCATGAGTCTGGCTATCGGTCCGGATTCCGCTGATGCCGATCAGGTGTTCATGTTCACCTCCAAGGTCATCCGCGAGGCTGGAACTCAGATCACTCTGACGATGGACGACGCGAACATCGCCGCCTTTGATACAGGCGCGACCAAGGTCGTTACTCTCAATGCTTCTTCACCGGACCCGGTAGCGGTCAGCGTGAAGAAAGTCGCTGCCGGCAGCACATTCTTTACCATCACGAATGATAAAGATTATGTTCAGACGACAGATACCGTCACCGTTGACATCGTTGATAATGGTGAACTCCTTCTGGATGAATACTTCTACGACGATCCGCTGGATGCGAATGTCTGGACCCTGGACCGCAACGGTTTTGAGGTCTCTCAATATCCGGGCGCGACCGGTGACCTGGGAGTTTATCCCGGTTACGGTGTGATGATGGACTTCACCCTGACAGAGAACTATTGGGGCGGAGCCGCTTACTACACCAAAGAAGGTTACAAGGCCAGCAAACTGAATCCGCTGACCCTGATCGTGGATCGTGAATCGTTCAGCTACGCGGATGGTGCCACCGGCGGACGCTGCTCCATCGGTATCGGTACCGGTGATCACTCCAAGTGGGTGCTCATTTCTGAATCCTGCGACAGCAGTGCCTATAAAGGCTGGGGCTGGAACAAGCTGACCGGCGCGGCCAATGATAAATCCGCGGGCGCGGCCAATGTGATCGATGCCTTCTCCAGCATGACCGATAAAGGCCATCACTTTATCAAGCTCGTGGCCGATGGCGGCACCGTTGCGGTGTATCTGGATGATGTCCTGGGTGTGACTTTGGACTTCCCGGTTACAGAGGATATCCACTTCAGCTTTGGTGTGTACGCGCGCCAGGCCGGTGACAATACCGCTTCCACATTCAATAATGTGAAGATTTACGGCACAGACATTCCGGCTCCGAATCCTCCGGAAATCGTTGCGAATCCGGCCGATGTTCTGGTAGCTCCGGGACAGCCCGTGAGCTTCACGGTCGTGGCCACAGGCGGCGATCTGACCTACACCTGGTTCAAAGACGGTACGCCGATTGATTACATCAGCGATCCGACTTACACCATCGCCGAAACGACACTGGCTGATGTCGGTGAGTACACGGTCGAAGTCAGCAATGTCTCCGGCAAGGCGGTCAGCGCTCCGGCCAAACTGGCTCTGATCGACGGCAATCTCCTCTTCTCCGACTACTTCAAAGGTCCGGAACTGGGCGAAGGCTGGGTCATTGATCCGACTCCGTATGAAGCCAGCAATCCGAACGGCAACGGTACATTGGAATATACGGTCAACAACGGCTTAGACATCAGCTTCAAGCTGACAGACAATTACTGGGGTGGACGCACGTTCTACGCGGATCAGCTCTTCACCGCCAGCGCAGATAATCCGCTGACAATGATGGTGGATCGCGAGAGCTTCAGCATCGCGGCCGGTGCGACCGGTGCCCGCTGCGCTATCATCCTCAGCAATGAAGATCACAGCAAGTGGATCCAGTTCTCCGACAGCAGCGATAACGCTCCGGGTTACATTGGCTGGGGCTGGAACAAGAAGACCGGTGGTCCTAATGACAAGGACAACGGCGCTCCCAATACTGTTGCCGCGTTCGCGGGCTTCAAAGACAAGGGACATCACATCATTACCGTGGTGATGGACGGCGAAAACGCGGTCTTCACTATTGATGGTGTCGAAGGTCTGACCCTCGACTTCCCGGTCAGCGAAGGCATCCGCCTGGGTGTGGCAGTCTTTGCCCGTGCGGTACCCGATGCCACTCAGATGGTCTTCAAGAGCGTCAACATCTGGAACGAAGGAGAACCGACTCCGCCGACAGATCTGGAACTGTTCTACAGTGTTGAAGACGGCGATCTGGTCCTCCGTTGGGAAGCTGTCTCCGGCGCAAGCCTGGAAGTGGCCCCGACAGCCGACAGCGCCAGCTGGACGATCATGGAAGCTGAACTGGTGGGCGGTGCCTGGCAGTGCAGAGTCCCGATGACGGGAGCCGCTGCGTTCTATCGTCTGACGAAGTAATACGCTTGATTTGCGGGCGCTTTCCCGGTGAGAGCGCTCACTGACCAAGAAAAAAAGACCGAAGTCCTTCGAGGGTTTCGGTCTTTTTCATTGAAACGAAGTCTTTTCTCTGGATTGGATTGCTTTTTAGGGAGTTTCGGGGTATAATAAAGATGTTTAGGGTATAGATCAAGATATCCATGATGAATAAGATTCTGACACTTTTGACCGGAGCCATGTTTCTTGCGCAGGGAGCGCAGGCGGCTGTATTGGAGGATGATTTTAATGGTACAGAAATCAACGCTGATCTCTGGACAGTTTCAGAAACGCCTTACGAAACGGGCGCGATCACAGTGGAGAATTTCAGTCTCAGCGATGGCAGTCTGGTCGGTGAAAACTTCAGCGGTATAGCGGATTACTGGGGAGCCAAGGCACTGCTTAGCAAACAGAGCTTTACCGTCAGCGCGGACGCGCCTCTCAAGATCACTGTGGATTTTGGGCCTCTGGAGTGTTATTCAGGCGTTTCTGTTGGGGAGGGTATCATTCTGCGCACCACGGACTACAGCAGTTTTTTCGCTATCCGCAACTGCCGCAGCAAGGACGGCAATGAGTTTGGCTGGGGATACAATTTGGAAAAAAGTGTTTCTGCCACCAAACCGGATGCCTGGCTGGGGTTCGATTCTTATGCTTCCAGTGTATCCCGTACTTTGGAAGTTACTTATGATGGAACGACATTGAGCATGGCTTTGGATGGTGTCTCCGGCGGGAATTATAACTGGACTTGCGCCGAGCCGCTTCATATCGAGCTGGGCTTCTATGCCCGTGAGACGGGTGCGTCCGGCAGCGGTTCTTTCGACGGCATCAAGGTGGAGCAGGGGGGAACCCCGGAACCTGAACCGGAAGATGAACTTCTTTTCGAGGATGATTTTTCCGGAACAAGCATCAGCGCAGAGAATTGGACGCTCGATACTCAGGGATTCGAGCAGTCTCAGTATCCGGACGCGGCGGGTCGTTTTTCCGGTAATGTCAATAATGACCTGCTGACTATGAATTTTTCTACTCAAACCCCGTACTGGCCGGGCGCGGCTTATATCACGACTCAGGGATATTCCCTCAAGGAAAATGGGAATCTTCGTTTTGTGATTGACCGCAAGAATTTTACGATGCGAAACGGTTCTACCGGCGCTCGCTGTGCGGTTCTGCTCCGCAGTGATGACGCCTCCAAGTGGATCATGATTTCCGAGTCCTATGACGGCGAAAACGGCGAGTATGTCGGCTGGGGCTGGAACAAGCAGACGGGTGCCTCGAATGATGTGCCGGCCGGCCGCGCGACCATCATCAGCGCTTTTCAGGGATTTTCTTCCGGGGGTGAACGTACTGTGGAGCTGGTTGCCGATGGTCAGAACGTAGAAGTCTATCTGGACGGGACTTACGGTCTGACACTGGATTTCCCGGTCAGCGAGGGGATTCATCTGGGAGTGGGTGTTTATGCCCGCGCGAAAGATGATTTCACGATGACTCAGTTCGACAGCGTGAAGATCTATCGTAAAAGCCTTGTGATCCAGCCGCCTGTGATCACCGCTCAGCCGGAAAGTGTTTCGACTATGGAAGGAAGCCCGGTTTCCTTCACCGTGGCGGCGACCGGGGCGAATCTGACCTATACCTGGTACAAGGACGATGTCGAGCTGCCGGACAGCAATACTCCTTCTTATACGATCGGGAGCGTGACTTATGCGGATGAAGGAAGTTATACCGTAACAGTCAGCAATGAAGGTGGTTCTGCGACGAGTACACCGGCTGTGCTGGTTATCTCCAAGATGAAACTGTTTTCGGATGATTTTGAGGGACCGACTCTGGGCAGCGGCTGGATCATTGACAA
>JAFZAR010000106.1 GCA_017557085.1 Verrucomicrobiota bacterium
CAGTCATCAACCGGGTCGCTTTGAAATAATAACGCTGCATCGCGGATGAAAGGATCTCCAGCACAAACACACCGCCGGCGATCACAATGATGAACGGCTGATGCACCAGCACGGCCATAATGCCAAACGTACCGCCAATGGCCAAGGATCCGGTATCTCCCATAAACACCTGAGCCGGATGACAATTAAACAAAAGAAAACCCAAACAGGCACCGCATAGAGCCGAACAAAAGACCGTCAGCTCACAAGCGCCTTCCACATAAGTCAAATTCAAGTATTCCGAAAAATCCACACGTCCCGTCACATAAGTGATTACCAGAAAAACGGTCGCACAAATCAATGAACATCCGATAGCCAAACCATCCAGTCCATCGGTCAAATTCACCGCATTGCTGCTGCCGAAAACAGCCAGTATCACAATCGCCGCTCCTATGATGGTAGAAACGACACCGACCGGCATGATGGGATTCTTGTTAAAAGGCAGCATAATCTCTTTCAACAGAAAGGACACATCATCATCAAAATATAAATAAGAGACCAAGATCGCACCTAACAGAAACTGCACAACGATCTTCAGCCATTCACCAATACCTTCCCCCTGGGCAGAGGTGATTTTTCTGTAATCATCATAGAATCCCAAGCCGGCCAGTACGATCATACTTAATGAGGTCAGGATCAACAACTCATTCCACACACCCCAAAGGATCACACTGATATCCAAAAAGCCGACAATCATGATCCCGCCCATGGTCGGAGTGCCTACCTTCGCAGTGCTGCCCATATTCGCCAGTGAAACATAATGCTCCGCGGCAATCTCTCTGAGCCAGCGGATGATCCTCCCTCCAAAAAACAAACTCAACAGGAACGAAGTCAGTGCCGCGCCCGCAACTCTGACAGTCACATAAGAGAAAATGCGCAGCCAGGACACAGAACTTTCCCAATCCTGATCTCTTGCCATATCCAAAATGTGCTGTGACAGCCAATAAATCATAACTTCTTCCCCTCTAACCTCTCAACGATCCGTTCAAACCTCTGTGCTCTTGACGCTTTTATCAAGACACAATCACCATTCGATACGTTGGAATCCACCTCCTTTAACAGAGACTCCAACGTATCGAAAGATTTTGCACACGACGGAGTTTGACCCTCTCTTTCAAAAACCGTCTTCATTTCATCCGCGTGTTGACCGCAGAACAACGCGACATCCACTCCGGATATCGCCGCGCGGCGAGCAACTTCTTTATGTACCTCACCCGAAGTCTCGCCTATTTCTCCCATCGTACCCAGGATAGCGACGCGTTTCCCTGCTGTTCCCGGCTGAAGACTCCTCAATGTCTCCAGCGCGGCGCAAACAGAATCAATGTTTGCATTGTAGCAATCCACCAGAAGCGTCATACCGTTCACGGAACGGACCTGCGCACGCATGTCTGAGGGAGGACATTCTCTCAAGGCTGCGGCAATATCGTTCTCCGTCACACCCAATTTCCTTGCCACGGCGATCGCCAGCAATGCGTTGGTCACTTGATGCGCGCCCAGAGGACGAACTTGCCAAGTCTTGACGTGAATATCCCCTTGGAATTCCCCCATCTCCTTGGCTTTGTGGAAAATTTCAAATGTGGTACCCTGACAGGAAATTCCCAGTAACCTGCCGGTCCAATCGGCATCTGTCGTTTTACTGCTGACAGTGATCTTTCGGGCTGTTGGCTTCAATCGCCCGCAGATCGTCTCACAACCATAAGAATCAGCATTGATGAACAACACCCCATTCTCAGGAAGAGACTCTGCCAAAGTGCCTTCTTCAGCAACGACACCATCCACATTCTTAAAAAATTCTAAATGTTCATTCCCGATGCATGTCAAAACCCCATGTGTTGGAGCGATCCATTTCAGCAAGGGAGCCAGCTCACCGGGATGATTGGTTCCAACCTCGACTACCGCGTACTGATGCTCGGAAGTGATTTGCAGTAAGGTTTGTGGAACACCGATATGATTATTGAAACTCTTGAGACTGGAAAGGACTTTACCCTTTTTAGCCAGTACTGCCGCGATGAGATCCTTTGTTGTCGTTTTGCCATTGGAACCGCAGACAGCAATCACTTTCAAACCGGGAAAATCTTTTCGGTAAGCCGCCGCAATCTGACCGTATGCCTGGATCGTATCCTTCACATACAAAACTGAACTGTCTTCAGGAAAACGGATCCCCTCGGTACGGCTGACGATAAAGACACGACATCCGGCCTGGGCTGTACTTTCAATAAAGTCATGTCCGTCAAAACGGTCACCGTGAACAGCCAGAAAGGCTCCACCCGGAACAGGTGCACGGCTGTCGGTGAAAATATCTTTCACGACCGTCTCGCCGCTGCCCATCAGGATCTTGCCGCCTGTGGCCTTGCGCATGAATTCCAGTGTCCGTTCTTCCATCATCGCTTATTTCATTCGATATGCTAAATTATCTAACACATTCATCGCGTGGAGTCTATCATCAAACGGAACAACTAATCCGTTGAACTCCTGATAGGTTTCATGCCCCTTACCGCACAGCAGCACAGAATCCCCTTCCTTCGCCATCTTGATGATCCGTTCGATCGCTAATGAACGATCCAGTTCCAACTCATAACCGTCCTGACGAACTGTTACATAACCGGCTTCGACTTGAGCCGCGATCTCAGCGGGTTCTTCTTTGCGGGGATTATCTGTTGTGATAACGGTGTAGTCTGCCAGTTTTGCGGCCACTTCTCCCATTTTCACACGCTTGCCTTTATCGCGGCTGCCCCCGCACCCAAAAGCCAGCAGGACACGTCCTTTTGTGATCTCCTTCAGTGTACTGAGTACATTGAACATAGCATCATCGGTATGAGCGTAATCCACCAGCACATTAAAATTCTGTCCCGCGTCCACACGTTCCAAACGTCCCGGCACCGGTGGCACATCCTCCAAAGCGGCAAGGATCGTTTTCAGATCCACATTCAAAGACATCCCAGCGCCAACAGCGGCAAGCACATTGGATACGTTGTAGCGTCCGATCAGCGGTGTTTTCAAAGGAAATACACCTTCCGGAGTACATATCTTCAACTCCGTATGATCCGGGAAAAATTGGATATCATCAGCATTCAGAACCGCTTTCTCTTTCAAGCCGTAGGAGATCACGCGACGGTCTTTCAGAACTTCCAACAGTTCTCTGCCAAAAGGATCGTCCACATTGATAACTCCGCAAAAATCCTCACGAGCGGCGGCCCCGTCCGTGAACAAATGCTTCTTGCTCTCAAAATAGGACTGCATCGTCCCATGATAGTCCAGATGATCCCGTGTCAAATTAGTAAAAACACCCGTTCTATAATTGATTCCTTTGACACGTCCCTGCTGCAGCGCATGGGAACTGACTTCCATCACACAGCATTTTTCATTTGCGGCGACTACCTTAGAAAGCATTTCATGGATATCCAGTGATTCGGGTGTCGTCCTCTGCGCCGGAATGATCCGATCTCCGATCTCATAGCGGATAGTCCCCAGCAGACCGGTATGGATACCGGCAGCTTCCAGTATCCGTTTGATCAGGAATGTGACAGTGGTCTTGCCATTGGTACCCGTCACACCAATCATCAAAAGTTGATCTGCGGGATTTTTATAAAATGCGGCGGCGATCAGCGGTAAAGCCTTGCGGGAATCCGGAACAATGATACGGGTCATCTTGCCACCGCTGGCACCTTTTTGCTCGCAAACGACCGCGACCGCACCCTTTTCGGCAACAGTGCCAATAAAACGATGTCCATCCGTTTCCACACCACGGATCGCGACAAATAACTTCCCCGGTGTCACACAACGGGAATCATAAGCCACTCCGGTCACCTCTTTATCCAGAGAACCAACGACTTCCACTTTACCTAACTTGGCTATGATCTGACGTAACTTCATCTATCTTACCTTTCCCTGTGCAATCTTGATCTTATCCGGCGGGATATCCAAATATCTGGCGACCCGCTCCCCGATCTCATGAAATGCCAACGCGGGCGCGACACCACCATAAGTGCTTCCCGTTTTCGGCTCATCCACCATCACGCTCATTACGATGGTCGGATCTTCTGTCGGAAAGAACCCCACAAAAGAAGCATAAAACTTTCCAGGCAAATAACCTACACCACCTGGACCCGCTTTTTGAGCGGTTCCGGTCTTTCCACCTACAGAGTGATAGGTCAGGTCAGCGCGGTAACCCGTACCCCGCATTCCAGTGTCTCCAATCGTTACCGAACGCATCGCTTTGATAGCGTTGCGAGCTGCCTTTTCGCTGATGACACGCCGCACCGGCTGAGGAAACTCCTCTTTGCAGACATTGCCCTTAGAGTCTTC
>JAFZAR010000107.1 GCA_017557085.1 Verrucomicrobiota bacterium
TAACATTGATTTTCAAAGAGTTATAAATCTCAATTTTGAAAGGTGTTATCGATTGATTTGTTCAAAAACGCGGACAATCTCTATTTTTATTCTCCATTGAAAATCAATTGGTTATCTTCTATTTATCAATTCAAAAATAGATATATTTTTGGTTCCTCGCTAATTTGAGTGGAATAAAGATGGGAAAGCAGGGATGTGGAGTTTGCCAAAGTGAAAGTAGAGGACATTGATGAGGTAGGAAATGGATCTAAAACCTCTGGCTCTGCGTTTTATGGCACTGAAAACACTGTTTATCGCTTCCATAAATGCATTGGTTGTTCCACTCCTCCAATACGCCAATATCCCTTCCAGATGGTTTTCAATCATTTGAGCCACTTTCTGCATTGGATTTAAAATCGTACTTTTCATTCTTCCATTCACAAATCTGACCCAGCGGCACCAAAGCCGAAACTTCTTCCGGGCTCTTTCTTCTGTTGTTTGGGTATAAATGTCCTGTAAAAACAGTTTCTTTTGTTTGGCATTTGCCGTATTGAGTTTATTTTCCTGCAGTTTCCCTATCTGTATCTGTTCCTTCAGCGTCAGGTTCTCCGGATTCTTTAACCAGATCCAACGACTCTTTTTCAATGTTTCATAGCCGCCTTTCCAACTACGCATCTCTGTACGTCTGACTTTGTCTAATGCTTCATTGACTTGCTTGATCACATGGAATTTATCAAACACTATCTGTGCCTGTTGGCAATGAGTCCTGGCTCCACATTGATAGGCCGGACTCATATCCATGCTAACTAATGTGATAGCTGCTTGATTCCCTTTGTGTTCAAGCAGATCCTTTGAGAAGCGATTCCATGTTCTCGCATCCTTTCCTTCAGTGGCATAAAGAACTCGTTTTTCATATAGATCGGCAAACACACTGATATAACTGTGACCTTTGCGTATATTCATCTCATCGACTCCTATGGCCTTTACATCCGAATAATCCTCTTGATCACGGGAGGCATTTACATGTGTATGAAGTATTCTCCACAAACGGGTATCCTGTTCTCCAAGGATCTCTGCTGCTTTCTTGACCGGCATCTCTCTCATCAATAACAGAGCGAATGCTTCAAATTCACGAGTGAAGTGTATACTCAGTCCTTCCCAAGGTGCTGAGACTCTAAAGACATGATTACAGGAATCATGAGAACATTTTCCTCGTGGGAGACGGCAACTGATCTGACAACGATACTCAAACACATTCAGATGTCTCCAGGTCAATTCCTGAGTATGATCATAACAAGTTGCTTTCTGACCGCATCGGGGACAACGTATATGCTCCCATAAACCGGGCAATTCCCTTATCCTCAGACTGATTACTCCGCTTGTCTTATCAAAACTGCACTCATAGACTTCCCAATCTCTCCCTAAGCCCAGCAATTCATGAAACATATCTTCAGTTCTCATACCGTTCTTATACCATATTTCTCTCTTTCTCCCATCTTTATTCCACTCAAATTAGCGAGGAACCTCTTTAGAGGACTTAAACTTTAGAGCTTTAAGCACTTTCTTAAAATTATCAACAGTAATCATACTTTTATGGCGTCTGGCTATACACTGTTTCCACAAAAGCGAAAACAAGAAACGATCAGGAAAATTCAGAAGGATTTTTGAGGAAAAAGAAAAGGTGTGAACTTCTCGCTGTTACAGGGGTATTCCCCAAAAATAACTTGCTTGTTTCCTAATCTGAGGCTCGCCAAAGCCCGTACTGATGGAAACGTGAAGACACACCCTGGTATCAGGGCGTTTCAACAAATTCGGTCATCAGTACAAAAATTTGGCGATTTCAGATTAGACCGCAACTGTTTTGACGCTAAGCGTTAAAACTATATGTTTTAATAATTTATCTTATTCCCATTCCTCGGTGAAACGTACCATCGA
>JAFZAR010000010.1 GCA_017557085.1 Verrucomicrobiota bacterium
AAGCGTTTCAGCGCTGGAAAAACGCCGCCGACCAGTCCTGGAAAAAACTGAACGAAATTCTGGAAGCGGAATACCCGGGCATCACCAAAATTTCTATTGATTTCGCGCTTATGGAAAAGGCTCAGAACATCCTGGCCGCGGACGCGAATTTCCTCTGGGATGATCTGGGCTCCTGGCCTGCCCTGACACGCCATCTGCAACACGACAGCAACGGGAATTGTTCCAATACGCATTGCGTGATGGTAGATGCCAAAAACAATCTGATTTTTGACACTCGGAAAACAACTCCCCGAACGCTTATCTCGCTGCTGGGTATCCATGACTCGGTCATCGTGTTCACGGATGACGCGGTATTGATCGCCGCGAAATCGGAATCCCAACGCATCAAAGAGATCGTCGCTAAAATCAGCGCCGATCCGGAATTCAAAAATTTAGTCTGATTTATGTTAGAACAACTCAAAGAAGAAGTATGCGCCGCTAATCTTCGGCTGAAAACGGAAAATCTGGTCATACTGACCTGGGGCAATGTCAGCGCGATCGACCGCCGTTCGGGAATGGTCGCCATCAAACCCTCCGGCGTTCCATACGACCAGCTGAAACCGGAACATATCGTCATCGTTAGTCTGGAAAGCGGTGCCACGGTGGAAGGCAACTTGAAACCCAGTTCCGACACGCCGACACATCTGGAACTGTACCGCAGTTTTCAGGATATAGGCGCGATCGTTCACACACACAGCATCCATGCCACGGCCTGGGCGCAAGCCTGCGCGGAGATCCCCGCATTCGGCACAACTCACGCGGATTATTTCAACGGACCTATCCCCTGCACACGCATCATGTGGGCCGAGGAAGTCCAAAGCGACTACGAACTCAATACCGGCAAGGTTATCGTGGAACGATTCAAAGATCTGGATCCTCAGCTCTGTCCTGCCGTATTGGTCGCGCACCACGGGCCTTTCACCTGGGGCGACACCGCGGACAAAGCTGTTGAAAACGCCCTCGTTCTGGAACAGCTCGCCCTGATGGCTACTCAGACACGTCTGGTCAAACCGACCTCGCATGAGATACCGGAACATCTGCACAATAAACACTTTTTCCGCAAGCACGGCACAGGTGCCTACTACGGACAAAAATCTAAATAATTTTTCCACGGGATCATGGGCTGCTGCTGTAATCGAAACACCGAGGAATATAAACAGCGTGTGCGCTGGATGAGCGAGTATCACGCCGTTTTTGATCATCTCAGTAATGAAAAACTGCTGGAGCATGAGATTGACCTGCTAAACATTTTCAAAGGACAGAGCGTCCGTCTCTCTCACCCGATGATCAAATATTTCCAAATGGTCACCGCTGTCTGTGCTGACCGCGATCTGCTCACACCGCAGAATGCCCAAAAATTCCCAAAAGAATTTCCATTGGCTGCCTGCTGCGGAGCTCCCTCCATCGGGATATTGACACCTTTCGTCCACAAAGCCGGACTGATCTGTCTGCACTGCCAGGAGACACTGGTGCCGCTGGAGGACTTTCCCCAATGGCTTCGGGAAGTCTGCGAGAGCTGGGGCAGCAATTATGAAAAGTGGAGTTCGGTCGTCAGATGGAATCAGGAACAGCAGGCCAGAGCCGAAAAAATGTCCGGCAAGCCGATCGGCGCTCTCTATGAAGACTCCTATTTCCAGTGCAAAGATCTGCTGAAAAAGGAAGCCGCAGAGATCGTTCCCGGTTTTTTGGAGCATTACCCCTCCGTGGTCTGGCAAGATTTTGATCCGGCTTTCAACATCCGTCCCGAAGATATCGTTTCCGAAGAAACACCGGTCCATCTCTTTTAACTTACCCTGCCACGTCTGACCCGACAGCGTGTATGAAACCTGAAACCAGTCCCACGCGAATCCGCGACATCGCTCCCAAGGAACGACCGCGCGAACGGCTCCGCCGGATGGGTGCCGCCGCGCTTTCCAACGCGGAACTGCTGGCCATTTTGCTTCGGACAGGCACTCAGGGTGCATCCGTGCTGGAAGTAGCGTCCCGCCTGCTGCAGGAGTTCGACGGCAAACTCACCCGGCTTCAGGAATCGTCTGTGGAGGAACTCTGCAAGATACGCGGGATCGGTCAGGACAAGGCGCTGACACTGGTCGCCGCGTTCGAGCTGGTCCGCCGCGCCCGACAGGAACAGATCCTCGACCGCCTTGTTTTCGAGACTCCGGAACAGATCGCCGAACTGATGCGCGAGCACTTTGCCGGAGAGACTCGTGAGCGTCTGCGGATCATCCACCTGAACAAACGCCGGGAGATCATCCGCATTGAAGACGCGGCAGACGGCTTCATGGATGAGATCACTGTCGCCAACAACATTCTCTTCCGCCAGGCCATTCTGAACAAAGCCTCAGAATTGGTGCTGGTTCATAATCATCCTTCCGGCAATCCCATGCCCAGTACGATGGATATCGAAACGACACGCGATCTTGTGCGCTGCGGTCACCTTCTGGGTATCCCTATTCTGGATCATATCATTATCGGCAAACCGTCTTCCAATCGGGAAAAGGACTTTGTTTCCTTGCGCAATCTGGGTTATATCCGCGATTAAAAATGCTTTTTTACGTTTTTTTCGGATAAAGCTTGGATTTTCTTATATAATTTCATAGAATTTCACCTTGCAGAGAGATCATTTGGATGACGAATATCTCACATCCAAAACACGGTCTCAAAAATCTGATTTGTTATTTTAAAACGTATGAAGCCATTTATCATCAAATTAGCAGTAAGTCTGGCTCTGCTCGCGGCAGCCGGTTTACAATCTGTTTTCGCGGCACAGGAAACAACACCCTCAACACCTGTACTGTATAACCAGACACTGAACGACAAAGGCGAATATGCCGATATCGTGGTCAACAAGACCCCTTGTCAATACACGGCCGATGGATTGAAGATCACCGGCAATGAGGATCTGATCCGTCTCAACCGGTACTACTCATTGGGTGAACGCCTCATCCGCTATCATGTCAAATTCTCCGCTGATGCCGTTGCACAGTTCAGAAGCGATATGGGCGATTTCTGCGTCATGGTGGATGTGCCCAATCAAAATCTTTCCATCCAAACCCAGCCGGTCACCAGTCGCAAAGCGGATTTCCTGACACCGGAGCATGAATACCTGCTGGAGATCACTCATCATTATCAAACCGGAACCGCTTCACTCAGCGACCTGATGACAGGTGACACAGTTGAGATACAAGCCGTCAACAACGGCGGCGGCGGTGTCGGCAAAGGCACAGTTACTACTCCCTTCTTTGTTGGTTCCCAGCACGACTATTACTGCTTTGGTCTTAGCAGCGGCTCGGAACTGCTGGTCAAACAGATCACCGTTCTCGCTCAGGAATCCGATCTGACACTCCTCATCTACGGTGATTCCATCACCGAACCGGATGGATATTTTCCCACAGCGGATTATCCCAAAGCCTGGACAGAACTGATCATGAGCCATGTCAAAGGCAAGGCCATGGCCAGCGGACGCGGCGGCACAACGATCTATGAACTGCTCAACCGCATCAAAAACGAACTGCCGTACATCCATGCCAAATATGTGATGGTCACTATCGGCACCAATGGCGGCAACAATGAAGAAAATCTCAGCCAGCTGGTGGAATATATCCTTTCTCAAGGCTCTATTCCCATTCTTAACAATATCCCCAGCAATGAACACGGCACCCAGATCCCCGTCAATGAACAGATCGAAAAGATCCGCCAAAAATACAACATCAAAGGATGCCGCTTCGACATTCCGACTTCACTCGCGTTCGACGGCAAGGAAGTGGACAAAAGCACGATGTGGTTTGAGAACTACACTAACGGCTGGGGCGATTACTATCATCATCCCAATATCAAAGGTTCCCGCCTGATGTACCTGCGCACCCTGCTGGATGTACCTGAAATCTATGAATAAAACACGCAATTTTATGAAATACAAAAAAACAGTTATTCAAAGTCTGCTGATCTCCGCGTTCGGAGTCTCATCGGTATTCGCTCTCGCCGATTACACGGTAGAAAATCTGACCTGTGAATTCGCGAAGGAACCGATGGGGATCGAAGCCAAAAATCCCCTGCTGGGCTGGCAGCTGCAATCTGATAAACGGGGAGACTTCCAATCCGCTTATCAAATCATTGTCAGTGAAAAACAAGATACGCTCAGCCAAAATAAAGGCGATGTCTGGGACAGTGGAAAAGTCGCTTCGGAACAGACAGACAATATCCTCTACCAAGGCAAAGAACTAAAACCCAAAACACGCTATTACTGGCGTGTGCGTTCCTACAACGCGGAGGATGAAGCCTCTGAATGGAGCCCTATCACTTATTTTGAAACCGGAATGATGGTGCCGGAAAACTGGACAGCCCAATGGATCTTTGACGGGAATCCGGGACCACAGACAGATGCCGACTTTTATAAAAACGATCCGGCTCCTCTGCTGCGCAAAGACTGGAACATCCAAAAAGAAATCCGCTCTGCCCGCCTCTATATTTCCGGTCTTGGGTATTATGAAACTTACCTAAACGGAGTCAAAGTCAGCGATCACTTCATGGATCCGGGCTGGACCTCTTTTGCCAAGACCATTCTTTACAATACTTATGATGTCACGGAGATGCTGAAACAAGGCGACAATACCTGGGGCATTACTCTGGGCAACGGCTTTTTCAATCCAGTACCCATGCCGATCTTCAGACCGCTGCGCGAGTATCTGACTATTGGCCGTCCTATGACCATTGGTCAACTGGAGATCACCTATACAGACGGCTCACAGGAAAAAGTCCAGACCGATCTGAGCTGGAAAACGACTCCCGGCCCGATCATGCGCAACAATCCTTACCTGGGTGAACACTATGATGCCAGAGCGGAAGTCCCCGGATGGAATGAACCGGGAATCTCTACCCAAAACTGGAAATCTGTCGCTCTGGCTGAACCTCCCGCAGGACAGCTCAAGCCGCAAATGCAGCCGCCTATTCGCGCGACAGCTATCCTCAAACCGAAACGCATGACTGAAACACGCCCCGGTGAATTTGTTTATGATATGGGACAAAACTTTGCCGGTGTCGTTCGTCTTAAGGTCAAAGGCCCCAGAGGTACCAAGATCACCGTCCGCTATGGTGAAGACGTTTACTCGGACGGCAGTCTCAATGTGATGACCACCGTAGCCGGGCAGCACAAACAAGTATGGGATGCTAACCGCTCTGCGGAAGGCGCGCCGCCGACCGCCTGGCAGGAGGACACTTACATTCTCAAAGGTGAAGGCGAAGAAATCTGGCAGCCGCGTTTCACTTTCCATGGCTTCCAATACATCGAAATCACCGGCTTCCCCGGCCGTCCCACTCTGGACAATGTCGAAGGCATCCGTCTCTGTGCGGATCTGGAAAAGGTCGGTGAGTTTGAATGCTCTGATGATGTCGTAAACAAAATCGAGAGAGCGGTCGAATGGACCTTCCTCAGCAATGTATTCAGCGTTCAGTCCGATTGTCCGGGTCGTGAAAAGCTCGGCTATGGCGGTGACATCGCCGCTACCACTGACGCGTTCTGCTATCTGTTCGATATGCACAATTTCTACAGCAAGACCGTGTATGACCACCGTGATGCTGCGCGGCCATCCGGTGCTATGACTGAAACCGCTCCCTACATGGGAATCGCGGATGCTGGTTTCGGTGATGGTTCCGGTCCGGTCGGTTGGCAGCTCGGTTTTCCGATCGCTTTAAAGAAAATACACGACTATTATGGTGATATTCGTATCGTAGAGGATAACTATGAAACATTAAAAAAACAGGTCGAATTCCTGCGAGCTCACGCGCCGGATAACATCATTCCGAACTGCATCAGCGACCACGAAATGCTCGAAAACCCGCGTCCCGCAGCGCTGACGGCCACCGGTCATTATTATAACCACGTCATCATCCTGCTCGAATTCGCCCGTCTGCTGGGCAAGACCGCGGACGTTCAGACTTATGAGCAGTTGGCAAACGAGATCAAGGCGGCATTCATCGCCAAATTCTATAAACCCGGCGGCATCTACGATTCCAACCTGCAAACGACTCAGGCATTCGCTCTGCACTATGACCTGATCCCCGACGGTAAACGGGAGGAAGTCTTGAAGCAGCTGCTGAACGTACTGGATCGGGATGGCAATCATATCCACACCGGCATCTTTGCCACGCCGATGCTCCTGAATCAGCTGACCGAAAACGGTTACAGCGATCGAGCGTTCCAGCTCGTCGCCAACCGTGACTTTCCAGGCTGGGGGCACATGATCACCAGTGGCGCGACCACCATCTGGGAAACCTGGGCATATTCTGATAAAATCTACTCCCATAACCATCCTATGTTCGGCAGCGTCAACGAATGGTTCTACCGGGCTTTGCTGGGCATCAACACGGAAACACCCGGCTTTGAGACCGTGCGCATCAGCCCTAAAACGGTCAAGAACCTCTCTTGGGCGAAAGGTTCCTATCGCTCCGTCAAGGGTCGGATCAGTGTGGATTGGAAGAAAGACGGAAATCAGCTTCTCCTGAACGTAACGGTACCCACCGGCATGAAAGCTCATATCTATGTTCCTCATGCCAAGGAACAAACCATTTACGAAGGCGATGCAAAAGCCGATTCAGTCAAAGATATATCCTATCAGGGAGAATCCAACGGAACCGCTATTTACAACGTAGGCGGAGGCTCTTACCGCTTTACCGTGAAATAGTTATACCGACTTCATCTTTCAAAGCAAGGCAGCTGCGCGAAAACGTACAACTGCCTTGCTTTTTTGTGGTTATTGAGCTAAATTGAGGAGGGATCGTTTACGGTCCCGTGATTATTGGAACAAAAAATGAAATCACCTAAAAACGTCCAACCTGATAAAGACGAGAAGCGCTCCGGCGGTGATCGTCCGTCTCGTGAGAATACCCCGTGGCATTTTTCCATGGGATATCTGGGCATTGCTCTGCTGGTGCTGATGATTTGGCACGGAATGATGAATGCCTCCGGCTCCCGCAGTATCCCTTATAGCGAATTTAAAAAACATGTGGATCGCGGTGAGGTCGTAGAGTGTTCCATCAGCGCAGACATTATTTCCGGCAAAATCGTCCCCAAAACGGATAATACGGCTACAGACACAGCCAAAGAGACATCCGCCGCGAAAACAGAGCCACAGACTCAAAAAGGATTTCTGCCCAAGCTCTTTTCCAAAGAACCTCCCAAAGAAGGTGAACCTTACGAATTTTCCACTGTCCGTGTGGACAATGACAAAGACCTGATCGAGAAGCTCGAAAAGAGCGGCACCCAGTTTGTCGGGAATCGGCCGGGATTCTTTGAGCAGTTTATCATGGCCTGGGTACTGCCCCTGGCTCTTCTGATCGGTTTATGGGTCTTCATCACCCGAAAGATCGGCATGGGCGGTCAGTCCATCCTTTCTATCGGCAAATCAAAAGCCCGTGTCTCGGCGGATCGCGAGACCGGAGTGACTTTTGCCGATGTAGCCGGTTGTGACGAAGCTAAATACGAGCTTCAGGAAGTCGTTGATTTTCTCAAAAATCCAGCCCGCTACAAAGCACTGGGAGCGCAGATCCCTAAAGGCGTTCTGTTGGTGGGACCTCCGGGCACCGGCAAAACACTGCTGGCGCGTGCGGTAGCCGGTGAAGCCAAAGTCGTTTTTTTCTCCCTCAGCGGCAGTGATTTTGTGGAAATGTTCGTGGGTGTGGGTGCGGCTCGTGTGCGCGACCTTTTCCAGCAAGCCAAGGCACAGTCCCCTTGCATCATTTTCATTGATGAAATGGACGCTATCGGCCGCCAGCGCGGAGTTCATCTGGGCTCTGTCAATGACGAACGTGAACAGACTTTGAATCAGTTACTGGTTGAGATGGACGGTTTTGAAACTAATGCCGGGGTCATCATCCTGGCCGCGACCAACCGTCCGGATGTGCTGGATCATGCCCTCTTGCGTCCCGGTCGTTTTGACCGTCAAGTCGTGGTGGACGCTCCCGATCTGGATGGACGTGAAGCCATTCTCAAAGTCCATTCCCGCGAAAAACCTCTTGCCAGTGACGTGGATCTGCGCCGTGTCGCTCAAAGCACTCCGGGCTTCTCTGGAGCTGATCTGGCCAACACACTCAACGAAGCGGCACTCCTGGCCGCGCGCCGGCTCTCCTCTGTCATCGCCCAATCCGATCTGGAAGAAGCCATTGAGAAAGTCATTGCCGGCACTCAGCGCCGCAGCCGTCATCTGCGCGAAAAAGAACTTCACCGTGTCGCTATCCATGAGGCAGGCCATGCCCTGGTGGGTGCTTATGACAAAGACGGTGACCCGGTGCAAAAAATCAGCATCGTGCCCCGCGGCCGCTCCGCACTGGGTTATACCATGCAGGTCCCTCCCGAAGATCAATTTATCCTGACACGTTCCGAACTGATGGCACGCATCGCCGGACTGCTGGGCGGACGCGCCGCCGAAGAAGTCAGTTTCAATGAAGTCTCCACCGGTGCCGAAAACGACTTGAAACGAGCCACTTCACTGGCACGGCAAATGGTCTGCATGTACGGCATGACCGACACTGTGGGATTGACCCACTGTCTGGAACAGGATCATGGAATGTTTACGGGTGTAGAAGGTTACAGAACCGATTGCAGTCAGGAGACCACCCGTCTCATTGATAAAGAAGTTTTAAGGCTGCTCAACGAAGCTTACGCTCACGCCAAAGAGATCCTCACGGAACATCAAGAGCAGCTGAAGATCGTCACTAAAGAACTCCTCGAAAAAGAGATGCTGGACGCGCAGCGGTTCTATGAACTGCTGGGGATGGAAGTTCCTCAGCCGCCTCCGCCCGTCCTGCGCAAAGAGGAGGAGCCCCCTCCTCCGCCTCCATCTGAAAACGCGGAAGAGACACCGGATAATATTCCCGGTGAAGAAAAATGAGAATAGCAACTTTACCCTAATTGAGGTGTTTTCTAAAAAGGATTAACGATGTCGGAATTCGTTTACAAGGCACGCAAGAAAAACGGTACTACCATCCAGGGTGTTCTGGAGGCTGCTGACCGAATGGCAGCACTGGCTCAACTCCAAAAACAAGGGCTGTTGCCCGTGTCTGTAGAGGCAACGTCCGAGAAGGACAAAAAGGCCGCACGCCGTTCTCGCGCGGGCGCTAAGAACAGCAGTGGACTCTTAAACCTCCTGCCCCAGGGACTTCGGGATTACCTCACCCGTCAGAGAAAACCTTCTCTCAAGGAGCTGGCCAACTATGCCAATCAGCTCTCGAACCTGCTCAAAGCCGGTATGCCCCTGACAGCCGCGCTGAACAGTATGACCTATATCGGCAGTAAAGGCATCCCTAATGAGGTCAGCGCCCAGCTCAAGCAGGATGTCGTTGAAGGCAAAAGCCTTTCCGACGCTATGGCGCGTCAGCCGGTCATTTTCTCTAACATGTTCACCAACATGATCCGCGCCGGTGAGCAAAGCGGTGCTCTGGTGGAGGTGCTCAAACGCTTGGCGGCTCATTACGAACGCTTTGCCGATGTCCAAAGCAAATTCAAAGGCGCGATGATCTATCCTTCCGTGGTCATCACGGTGGGTATTTCCGTCATTTTCTTCTTCATGGCGTTCATGATGCCCAAATTCATGGAGATCTTCCAGGGTATGAATGCCCCCATGCCGCCGATCACACAGTTCCTGATAGACACTTCCAACCTCTTCAAGAACTACTGGTGGGCCATGATGATCGTCATCACCGCCATTATCGTTCTCTTCCGCAGATATATCCATTCGCCCAAAGGACGCGTAGTCTGGGATCGCTGGAAGATGAACGCGCCCATCATCGGGAACGCGTCCCGTCTAAACCTTTTCTCGCAGTTTGCCCGCACACTTTCCACTCTGATGCACAACGGTGTCCCCGTTCTGCTGGCGCTCAAGATCACCGAGCTGGTGATCGACAACGTCATTATCAAAGAAGCCATAGCCAACACAAGAGAAGCCGTCACTGACGGTAAATCCATCGCGCAGCCTCTGGC
>JAFZAR010000108.1 GCA_017557085.1 Verrucomicrobiota bacterium
AAGGAGATTTCCGCCGGACATTTTAACATTCTGGCACAGAGCAAACTTGATGTTATTGATAGAAGCGTGGCGCGCTCCGATGTTCAGGACGATTGTTGTGGAATCATTGGACAGGCGCAGCGTTTTATTCTTTTGAGTCCAGGCGGCGCGCATTCCGTGTTTCTTGCCCCAGGTGACGACATTCTGATAGCCGGAGGTGCTGTCAGTTGTGACTTTAGGCTGCGCTTGGGTTGTTGATTTTGTTGTTGCTTTCGAGGTAGCGGCCTGTGTTTTTGTGGTTTGGGTCTGTTTCTTTTTGGGAATCGAAACAGGCCGTGCGGTACCGGTCTGTTGTTTGGTGGTCGCGGCATTCGTGACGCATGGATTCCAGCAGCAAAGAACAGCGGCGATCAGCAGGAAACTGATCCTGGTCAAAAAAGTTTTTTTCATAAGAATCATTATGTTTAAGATTATACGGCTAATTGGACTAATTTCTCCCGGATTTGATCGGTCCAGCGGTTGATATAGCTGGCGGAGCGGTAGATCTCCTCCAGTCGTTCCAGCGGCATCGGAGCACCGTTATCCAGATCGGTGTTCATGTGCTTGAGTTCCTCCTCTAGTTTGGAGCTGATTTCATTCAGCCGGTCTTGCAGTTCCGTCAGCTTGTCCGTCCATTCCATCTGCTCCACAAAGCGTTTGGCCTTCAGGATAGGGGAATCGGTCTGAGGCTGTTTTTCCAGAAACGCGGCCGCCTGGGCACAGGTCTGACCGATCTGCATAAAGAGATCACTTGTTCCGGGCGGGATCCTTTGCACGTCCGAAGGCGGTTTGCCCGTTTCCAGTTCGATCAAATGCAACAGACGATCCCGTGTATGGCTCAGACACTGATAAGCGGCATTCAGCTCCGTGTACCGTGCGCTGATCCGTTCACGTTCCTCCGGTGTTGCCTGTGGAAATTTATCCGGATGGCTCCGGGCGCTCATCTCCATGAATTTGTCCTTCAGCAACCCTGTGTCTATCCAAGGCTTGCGTGGTTCATCCAATAGAGCAAAATAATCCATTTTACCTCCCCAACCCGATGCTAACGGTTTTGGAAAAAGTTTTCAACTGTCAAAAACAAAATCTATCAAGTTTTTCACATCTTGTTTATATTCACTATACTGTGTGATGGAAAAGATCAATCTTTCAGACAGGCCAGCGGGATGATCTTGACACCGTCTTTCCGGGTATAAGCCATGTTCCCTCCTGTTAGAATAATAAGCAAATCAGGTTCTTTTAGAGGAACTTGTTTTTCAGTTTTATTATATTCTTGTATCAGTTTTTTCAATTTAAGGAGATGCTCCGCTCCGACCTCGATCTCGCGGCTGCCCAGTTTACATTCGATCAGAGCATATCTGCCATCAGCAAGGTGCAGGACGATATCCGCTTCCAGACCGTAGCGGTCATGGTAATAGGAAATGTTGCTTCCAAAATCCTGACAGTAAACTTTCAAATCTCGCACACACATCGATTCAAAAATATAACCGAATGTTTTCAGATCTGTTTGCAGTGCTTGGGGATTGAGGCCCAGAGCGACTACGGCTACAGAAGGATCGCAAAATTCATGCTTGGGACTGTTCTTGATGGCGGAGGAGGATCGTATGGAAGGAGACCATGCGTTGATATCTTCGATGACGAATAGTTTTTCCAAAGCGGTGACATATTCATCAAAAGTATTGCGGGCAAGAGTTTCTGTATGGGAAAGGATGTCCTGGATCATTCCTGATTTCTTAGCCAGCGTGGAAATGTTTCTTGCGTAAGACCGAAGGATGAGTCTGGTCAGAGTTGGATCCCGCTGAACATTATCTACCGTGGAAATATCGTTTTGACATATCGCGTTAAGATAATCCTGGGCGATCAGCAGCTTGGCCTGGTCATCGGGAATGGAAATCGCGGTAGGCCATCCGCCGCGGCAGGCCGCGAAAATCAGATCTTCCACGGACATCTTGGATTGTTTGCCGTCAATATCATATTCCGGATCATCAAACAACTTTTTGAGAGAAATCTCTCCTGTGGATTCCAGGGATTCATATAAGCTCATCGGATACATCTTCATCCGGGTGATCCGTCCTGTGCCGGAGTGAAGGATCTGGGTTTTGTCGATAGAGGTGGAACCTGTCAGGATGAATTGTCCAGGTTGTCTTCTTTTATCAACAGCGATCCTGACTGCGTCCCACAATATGGGAGCATCCTACCATTCATCCAGCAGCCGGGGAGTCTCACCCTTCAGCAAAAGCGAGGGTTTGACTTCTGCTGTTTTCAGAAGTGCCTCTCTTTCATCTGGATCCTGCAAGCGCAGGATGCTGTGTGACTGCATTTCTGCGGTAGTGGTCTTGCCGCACCATTTAGGGCCTTCCACCAAAACCGCGCCAAATACGTTCAACAGCAATTTCAGCCTTTGATCAACTATTCTGCTTAGATATTGCATAGTCAAAGCAACTCAGTGAAATATATGCACTTTTATTTACTTATGCAAGTTTATTGAGCATTTTTGTGGTATTTCATTGAGCATTTTTGTGGCATTTTACTGAGCATTTTTGTGATGACTATTTTTTGTAGATATCCGGGACCTGAGGGAAGACGCCTACATGGGTATTTACCCGCCAGTCTAAGATGACATAAAGATGGCGGACATCAAAAGGCTGTTGGATCCAGGTGCGGAAGACGTTGCCTTCACCCCAAAGGTTTCCGGCAGAGGTATAGTCGCACATCGGCAGGGTATGAAGCGCTCCCGATTCATCTTGTACCGAAACTTCAAATGTAAGCCAAATATTCGGATCCGGAGAGGGAATCCGTTTTACATCCACAAAGTCACCCCCGGAATGATGAAATTCGTAACGATACATGGGTACTGACTGTGGATCAGGCTGAGGAGGGATCAGTCGAGAGTCGAAAGACAGCACGAGAGGACCGCGGATCAGGGCTTCATCACCGGTACCGGCCGGTGCGTACTGCACACGGGTGCGCATATCCAGTCCCAGTTCGATCACATCACCTGTTTTCCATGTGCGTTCGATATGAGCATAAGTTCCGGCGATAATGTATCCTTGATAGGGTTCTCCATTGATGGAAAGAGTGGTTTGACGGCTCCATCCCGGTATGCGCAGTTTGAGCATAAAGGACTCCGGTCGTTTTAGATCCATGGTAATCTTGACAGAACCTTCTGCCGGGTATTCGGTTTCACAGTTCAAGGTCAGTTTCTGCCGTGCCGGCGTTTGGATTTGGGCTTTCAGCGGTGCATAGAGATTAACAGCCGGACCCTCCGCAGTTTCCATAATGGCCCAGTAAGGTGTCAGCATCAGCGCGCGCGGGCCATTTGCCACACAGCAGCTGGAACCTATCTCCGGGAACTGGATATGGCTGGCAGTACGTTCACCCATCAATGGAGTGAAGTACGCCCACCAGTTGCCTTGCGGCATTTGAGCGGCGATCAAGGCGTTATAGAGCGTGATCTCCATTTCATCGGCATAGCGGCTTTCCCCGGTCAGGCGCAGCAGCTGGTACAGATATTTCAGCCAGGTCGCGGTGACACAAGTTTCCATGGCATGGTACATCGGTTCTGTCTGGCGTTTGCGTGTATTACACCAGATCTCTGCCATACTGCCGGAGCCGATGATGGTGATCTCATCCCGCAGGATGTTTTCCGCTAATTTCTTGCAGGCATCAAAGTAATAATCATTTCCTGTGGCGCGGTACAGTTCACACAGTCCTTCAAAACAGGAAGTCATCTCGTAGGCTTTGGGGGCTCCGCTCATTTTCCACATGGCTACATCCCCGAAAACATTTTGAATGAGGCGCAGTCCTGTTGGAGAAAGCCGGTTCGGATGATCCCACGAACGGACGATGGTATCCGCGAATTCCAGATAGCGGGGTTCACCTGTCCGCTGATAGAGCAGAACGATTGGTTCCAGAACAGAGCAGGAATCCAGACCTTTCCAGCCGACCCATCCGGTGGCGGCGATATTTTTGCCGCTGGTGGCACCGATCTCTTCGATGAGGCAGTCTGCCGCGCGGCAGGCAGATTCCAGCACCTTCTGATTCCCGGTTTGATCAAAGTTTGCGATCATTCCCAGCAGAGCGTATTTTCTGCCCCAGATATTCCAGAAACCATCCGTGCGATGTTCTTTTTCAGCGTCATTCGTCCCAATATAACCGTCATCGGCTTGGGTTTGGATCAGTTTAGCGATGGCATCCTCTACGATTTTCTGATGTTCGGGCTGTTGTGTGTATCCATAGGCCAGCATGGCAGAAGTGTACCACTTGCCCCAGAATTCTCCGCGGAATCCTCCCATGCCGTCATTGCGGATCTTGAACGGTTCCACGCAGGCATCGACATTCTGAAGCATTACTCGATTGCTGACGCACAGATCTAGCTTGTGTCCCAGGTAACCGCTGATCTGGATTTGTCCCGGTGGCAGAGGGCTGAGCTTATCCTGGCAGACCAGTTTCAAAGGAGTTCCCGCAAAAGTGGTTGGAGTATTGTTAGTGCCGCTTGCCGGGACGATGGATATCATACTCAGATATAAGACAAAAATAAATGAATGGATAGAAGTTTTCATCAGACGATCCTTAATCGTTACGCCCGTAATATAGTAAAAACAAAACCTTTGTAAAAGAACGAAATCCCATACTTCTAAAAAAAGTTTATGACTTTTATTTTGGGGAGAGCTTTTTTAAAATAAGCCCGTCTTTGGGTGACTATGGAACTGAAGAAAACAAGAACAGGGGATCAACTCGTTGTTGAGTTTTGCGGACGACTGGATACTTACAGCACTCCTGACGCGGAGGAGGAAATGCGTGGTATCCTGGGTGGCGTGAAACACCTGGAGCTGGATTTTAAGGAGCTCACTTTTGTTTCCAGCGCGGGTCTGCGTCTGCTGCTCATCATTCAGCAGAACGTCACCGGTAAAGGCGGCACAATGATCATCACCCATGTCGATCAGGAGGTAATGAATATCCTCACTATGTCCGGGTTCGATAAGATCCTGACGATCAATCCGTAACCGGTTTACACACTGATGTGTTCGGCTATGGCTGCTTCGGGGGAGAGGTGCAGCAGTCCGATGGACGGTGCATGACCGCCGCGCGGCCGGGTCGGTGAGCCGGGGTTGAAATACAACACTCCCTTTTCTTCTTTATTCACAGGGCGATGGATATGGCCAAAGATGGCGATTTGGGGATCACAGCGGAACCAGCGCTCATAGGCTCCCATGGACAGATTGTCAGGATTCCCATCACCGAGGTTGTGGATCATAAAGATACGGTAGCCTCCAATGACGGTGGAAAGCGACCGCGGCAGTTCATCACCCCATTCCAGCGGATCGCAGTTGCCGCAGACGGCTGTGACCGGCGCGATCTGCCTGAGCTGATCCAGAATATCCCGGCAGACGATATCGCCGGCATGGAGGATGCGGTCCACTCCGCGCAGCTGACGCAGTACGGTCTCGTTCAGCACGTCATGCGTGTCGGACAGCACGCCGATGGTCATTAGTTCAGGCTTTTGCATGGTGTCGGTAAGCCAAATAGAAGAAAACCCCGAACGCGCTCCAGCAGAGGAACCCGGCGTAAGCGATCAGGGACAGCGCCAGGGCTTTGGCCGGAGCGATGGCCAGCATGGGGGCTCCCAGCATGATGACGTAGAGATTCTCACGCACGCCCAGCCCGCTGGGGGTGATGGGCAGGGAGGAGATGCAGATGATCATCGGCACGATCACGGCCAGCTGGATGGAGGTGATGTTCAGTCCTAAGTCTCTGGCGATAATGTAGAACTGCAGAACGCAGAAACCGTTCAGCAGCATGGAAAGGAGGAAAACTTTGGTAATAACTCGGAATTGACGCGCTGTCTTTTTGCAGGCTTCCAGGGCGCGCTGCAGATGTGTCAGCCGCGGGTATCGGGTCAGCAGGCTCGACAACAGATGACCGTGACCAGCAAACAGGATCAGAATCAGACAGACGGCGAACATCCCCAGCGTGAACAAGGTCAGCATAGTGAGCCGTTTATTGACCAGCAGCAGGTGATAGTTCGGTATCATGAAGATCACGGTGAACAGCAGCATGGAAAACAAGCCCAGCAGACGGTCAGCGAAAACGGTCGTTACGGCTTCGGTCTTGCTTTTTTCGGTTTCATGGGTGCCGTAATAGGCTTTCAGCAGGTCGCCTCCGGTGCTGCCCAGCAGAAAGCTGTTGAAGAACTGTCCGATCATGGTGATCTGGAACGTG
>JAFZAR010000011.1 GCA_017557085.1 Verrucomicrobiota bacterium
GAAAAACAAGATAGCATACATCTTACAAATATGCAAACATGAATCCTGATCCGTCCATTATTCCATTTATCACTGGCAGTTTCGGGACAGAACCGGTATGATTCCGCGCATTGGATAGAAAATATCTGTTATGTTTGTTCGACTGGATGAAGTGACCAAAAAATTCAACGATACCACCGCGGTCAACCGGGTATCTCTCACGGTAGAAGATGGAGAACTCTTCTTCCTGCTGGGGCCCAGCGGCTGCGGCAAAACGACCCTGCTGCGCCTGCTGGCCGGGTTCTATCAGCCGGATAGTGGTCATATCTATTTCGGAGACAAACTGATGGATACCGTCCCGGCGGAACGGCGGAACACAGGAATGGTCTTTCAGAACTATGCCTTGTGGCCGCATCTGACCGTGGAGCAAAACGTGGTTTACGGTCTGGACGTGCGTAAAGTCCCTGCCGCCGAGAAAAAAGCGCGCGTGCGGGAAGCGTTGGAGATCGTCCGCATGAGCGACTATGCCCAGCGCCGTCCCAATCAGCTTTCCGGCGGTCAGCAGCAGCGTGTGGCTCTGGCCCGTGCCATCGTCATCCGGCCCGATCTGCTTCTGCTGGACGAACCGTTGTCCAACTTGGACGCGCGGCTGCGCATGACCATGAGGGACGAGATACGGCGCATCCACGCGGAGACCCGGATCACCACCATCTATGTCACTCATGATCAATCCGAAGCGCTCAGTCTGGCCCGTCATATCGCCGTCCTGCGTGACGGTCATCTGGAACAGAAAGGGACTCCCCTGGAACTCTATCGCCAGCCCAACAGCGTTTTCAGCGCCAACTTTATGGGCGAGATCAACTGGTTCGAGGGAAATGTGGAAAGCGTGAATGACGGACTCATCCGGGTGCGTGTGGATGATTTCCTTTGGAAAGTCCGCGCCGCCGGATCCTGCACGCCGGGCACTGCCGTCAAGATCGGGTTCCGTCCCGAAACCGTCTCGCTGACACCCCTTGAGGACGCAAACCAGCTGGAAGCGTCTGTCATAGACACACTTTATCTGGGAGCCATGAGAGAAACCCTGTTCCGTCCAAAAATTTTCCCAGATAAGATTTTGAAATCACTGGACCTGAATCCGAACTCTTCTCTTTCCCTTCAAAATACTTACACACTTTATATACCCTCCAGGGATATTCTTATCTTTCCCACGGACAAATAAAAAAATAAAAAAATTTCAAAACTTTACTTTACGGGCGGTGTTTACAAGTGTACAGATTCGTTGTAATCTGTGTTGCCTTTTGGTGTTCACCGGGTTGGATTTGTTGTTTGTAACCTGTTCCCGATGAACGACGGGCGTATTCCGCATTTAGATACCCCCGTCTGAAAGTCAACCTATTGAATGCACATAAGTTAGTGATTTATATATCCGCGCGATGAATAAAAATCTGCTTTCGGTAACTGCTTTGCTCTGTGCTCTGGCGGTGGCCTCGGCTCAAGAGAATGGTAAAACTGATCCTACCCTGCAAGGGACAACAACGGCAACGACAGAGAACATCCGGTCTCTCAGCCTGACCGACTGCGTCCAGATCGGTTTGGAACATAATCTGGACATCAAAATCAACCGTTTCCAGCCCATGCTGTCCAAGTATGACTACTCCATGGCTTTTGGAGCATACGATCCGACCCTGACCGTGGGCTATACGCACAGCGATTCCAAGAACCCCGGTTCTACCGAAACAGGAACAACTTACATTACAACTAACAGCGAAATTTACGGTGACAACGCCAATGCCGGGCTCAACTTTCTGACTCCGCTGGGCAGCACCGTCGGATTCCAGGGCTCCTATTCCCGCAGCGGTTACTCCTCCGGAGTCTATAACCGGGACAACTCCCAGTTCAACGGCAGCGGCAGGATCTCCATCACCCAGCCGCTCTTGAAAAACGCGTGGATAGACTCCACACGCATGAACATCAAGGTGTCCCGCAATACGCTGCACTCCTCTGAGCTGACCTATCAGTATAACCTGATGACCACCATCAACCAGATCGAGATCGCGTATTACAACCTGATCGGTGCCAGAGAAGATATCACCGCCGGAGAACAAAATCTGAGTCTGTCCGAGGAGTTTCTAAAAGAAACCCTCAAAAAAGTGGAGCTGGGCTCCCTGATCGAGCTGGACTCCAAAGACGCGGAATCCCAGGTCGCCTCCTCCAAATCCGCCCTGATCGCCTTGAAACAGTCTTATAAGACCGCGGCCAACAACCTCCGTAAATTACTGAGCGATGATTTCTCGCAATGGCAGGACACCGATTTTGATCTGACGGATGAACTGTCCTCCATTGCCACACTCCCCAGCCGCGCGGACAGCTGGTACAAAGGACTGACTCTCCGCCCGGATCTGCTCCAGATGAAAGTGGATCTGGAAAACAGGGATATCAGCATCAAATACTCTTTCAATCAACTCTTTCCGCAGCTGGACGTGATCGGAACATACGGTCACGCGGGCGCAGGCTGGGCTGATGGTGAAGAACCCTTTAGACAAGTTGGCGAGGGTACCTATCCCAACTACAGCATTGGCAGTCAGCTTTCAGTTCCCATCGGCACGATCACCGCACGCAACACTTACAAGAGAAGAAAAGCGGAAAAAGAACAAAGCATCCTGCAGCTCAAGCAAAAAGAGCAGAACGTGATGGTGGAGATAGACAATGCCATCAACAGCGTCAACAGCAGTCTGGAAGCGATCACCTCTACCCGCGAAGCCAGACAATACGCAGAACAAGCTTATGAAGCCGGCAAGATCCGTCTGGAACACGGCAAAGCGACATCCTTTGAAGTGCTGCAGCTGCAAACCACACTTTTCCAAAATAGACTGTCGGAGATCAAAGCCCTGGTCAATTACAACATCAACCTGGCCAATCTCCGCTATACAGAAGGAGCCACATTAGAGAATTACAACATCGAAGTGGTTTACGAATAAAAACAATTTTGGGCGCGGCAAACAGAACAGCGTAACAAAGTGGAATAATTGATCGAAACCTGCTCATTACCCTGTTGGCAAGCCCATTAAAAAAAAGAGTAAATATATGAGATGGAATAGAAAACCAACGAAAAAGCTTCCTCCTGTGGAAAGAGGAAGGAAAAGCAGAAAAAGCGAAAAAACAAGAGCTCAGATATTGAGCGCCGCCCTGAAATGCTTCACCAGCATGGGCTACTCCGCGACCTCCATTCAGGATATCGTGGATGCCGCGGACTTCACCAAACCGACACTTTACTATTACTTCAATAGTAAAGCGGATCTGTTTGCGGCTCTTATCGACACCGCTCTGAAGAATTCTCAGGAATTCCTCACGAAACAAACGGAAAAAGCTGGCGGCACTCTCAAAGAAGTACTGACAAACATACTTCTGGCCAATTCCCAAAGAACCCATGACAAGACTTCTCTGGCCCGTCTGGTCCACTATTCATTCTTCGCGGCAGAAAAAGAGATCCCTTATCGCCAAAAATGCTTTGATGAAGCTTCCAAGCTTTATGGCATCCTGGGGAACTTCTTTGACAGCAAGAAAAAAGACGGAACTCTCAAGTCCAACTATGCGTCTATTGATCTGGCAAAAGCCTTTATGGGCTATTCAAGCAGCTTCACAATAGGGCAGATCGTCAACAAAGATCCTGTTTTGACACAGAAACAGGCGGAAATGATCGTTGATATGTTCCTTTCCGGCATAGCCAAATAAGCATTATATTGATTTTCAATCAATTATTTTATAACTATGCTTGACATTGCTTGTGTTTCAAGCATCAATTATTAACGTTTGAAGGTGAAGTATTCTTCACCTTCAATGTTATCGGGGCATTCTTTAAAATTCGCAGTGGAAGGTCTGCTTTCGATCAATTAAATTTCCATTTGCGAAACAATATCATAATGAAAATATATGTAGGCAATATTGCCTTCAGCTCTACTGATGACGACTTGCGGAAAGCCTTCGAGCCGTTTGGCACAGTCAATTTGGCCGAAGTTGTCGTTGACCGCCGTACCGCCCGTTCCAAGGGATTCGGTTTTGTAGAGATGATCAATGACACGGAAGCTCAAGCCGCTATCGAAGCTCTCAACGGCACCGAACTGGGTGGCCGCCGCATCGTGGTGAGCGAATCCCGTCCCCGTGAAGAAAGACCTCCCCGTCCGCCCCGTCGTGAAAACCGCGGCAGCAACGGTCAGGAAAACAACTCCGCTAAATAGAGTTTACTAAACACGTTATTTTGGGTCAACAAGACCACATGAACCGGTGCGATGCTCCGGTTTTTTGTTTTATGAACCGCTATTCCGAAAATTTCCTTCTAATCTTCACGGCCTTATGGTATTTTAACAAGTGCGATAGACTTTGTCTGGTATGTCGGAATTAACAATAAAGAAACCCGTATGGGCCGGGTTGGAATACGCTACATTACAACAATGTATGCACTGCGGTTTATGTCTTTC
>JAFZAR010000012.1 GCA_017557085.1 Verrucomicrobiota bacterium
GATATTGCAGGCTCCGTCGCCCACAAAGGTCACCACTTTGTCTTGAATAGAGTGCATTTTCTCTTCGATGGTGAAAATATCTGTCAAGATCTGGCAGGGATGCTCCCAGTCTGTCAGCGCGTTCACGGTAGGAATACCGGAATATTGCGCGAAATCTTCCACATCCTGCTGTTTGAAAGTACGGATCACACAACCGTGAGTCATGCGGCCCAGAACTCGTGCCGTATCCTTGATCAACTCACCGCGACCCAACTGAATATCACTGGTACTCAGGAAAATAGCATTTCCGCCCAGCTCATGGATACCCACTTCAAAGGAAACTCTTGTCCGGGTGGATGATTTAGCGAAAATCATTCCCCAGGTCTGTCCTTTCAGGGGGAGCAGTGTCCGGGAGCCCCGTTCACGTTTGAACATGGCGGTATTCTCCAGAATCTGCTTCATATCGCGAAGCGGAAGTTTTTCAATACTAAGTAAATGATTCATATTTTTTTTAGTTATATTTTATTAAATTCTTTAGCTGTCTCTTCTATTTTGGCCATGGCCTCTTCCGCTTCCTGAGCGCTCAGATTCAATGGCGGCAGCAGTCTCACTACCGATGCTCCGGCCGGAACAGTCAATACACCGTTTTCCTTCAGCGCGTTCACAAATTGAACAGAAGGGGTAAGCGTGGATTTCTTAAAAACAGGTGATTCCACATTCAGCGAGAATCCCTGCATAAAGCCCATGCCTCTGGATTTTTCGATCACATTCGGATACCGGACAGCCAGTTCGGTAACCGTTTTTTTCATCAGAGCACCCAGTTTGCGGACATTCTCCGCCAAATGATCCCGCTCGATGACTTCCAGCACTTTTCGTGCCACAGCACATGCCAAAGGCGTTCCGCCAAAAGTCGTAGCGTGGCTGCCGGGTCCCAACAGATCCGCGTAGGGTTTTCTCACCCAGAACGCTCCCATCGGGAAACCGCTCGCAATTCCCTTTGCCATACTGAAGACGTCCGGCAGGAAGGTCTTGCCTTCCGGATGATCTCTCAAAATTTCCTGAAAACTGCAAAAACTGCCGGAGCGATAGTAACCGCACTGCACTTCATCCATCATAAGCAGGATGTTTCGTTCCGTACAGAGCTTACGGAGCCCGACCAGATATTCCGGATCAGCCGGTGTGATACCGCCTTCGCCCTGGATACCTTCGATAAGAATGGCTGCGGTCTTAGGACCGATCGCCGCTTCCGCCGCCTTCAGATCGTTATAGGGAATGTATTTGAAGCCTTCCACGATCGGATCAAAGCCTTTTTTGACCTTGTCCTGACCTGTGGCCGCAATACCGGCCAGAGTGCGTCCATGGAATGAATGCAGCGCGGTAATGACCTCATAACGTCCGGTCTCATTGCCGAACTTGCGGGCCAGCTTATAAAGACCTTCATTGGCTTCACCTCCGCTATTGGCAAAGAAACACTTGCCTTCTCCTACACGGCTGACGATCTCCTGAGCTAAACGCCCCTGCCCCTCATGATAATAAAGGTTGGAAATATGGATCAGTTTGCGGGCTTGCTCCGCCAGCGTTGCCGCCAGCTCCGGATGCGCGTGTCCCAGGGAACAAACGGCGATCCCGGCTCCCATATCCAAATAACGCTTTCCATCCGCGTCCCAAACATAACTTCCTTGAGCGTGATCCAACACCAAATCGAACCGGCCGTAGCTCGGCACGACATAATCATTGAACAACTGTTTGATTTTTTCTGCTTTTTCGCTCATAAATTCTCTATAAAACCAATTCTGTTCCCACTCCCGCGTGGGTAAAAATTTCCAGCATCACACTGTGCGGCATACGTCCATCCACCAGTGACACCTTTTCCACTCCGGCACGGATCGCTTCCACCGCGCTGTCCATCTTCGGGATCATGCCGGCATCGATCACACCGTTCTTTTTCAATCCATCCACTTCGGAAACCTGCACCTGAGAGATCAGCGAGGTAGGATCTTTCAGATCGCGCATCAGTCCGGGCACATCACTCATAAAGACCAAACGTCTGGCCTTCAGCGCAATAGCTACCTGCGCCGCGGCAATATCGGCGTTGCAATTATAAAAATTGCCTTCCTCGTCTTGAGCCGTAGGGCTGATGACCGGAGTAATATTATTGGCGATGCAATCCAGAATCTGCACCGTGTCCACTCCGTTGACTTCACCTACAAAGCCAACATCCAGCATCTCTCCGTTCTCACCGGGAACCAGTTTCTTTTTGCATTTCAGCACCTTGCTTCCGGCAAAACCTTTAGCCTTGCCGCCAAAGCTCTGGATCGTCTCCACAATGCGCGGATTGATCTCATAAGAAAGGACTTTCTCCACCACATTCATGGTCTGCTGATCAGTCACGCGCATGCCCTGGATGAACCGGGTTTCGATGCCGGAATCCTTCAGCGCGCGTGTGATCGCCTTGCCGCCGCCGTGGACTACCACCGGGTTGATCCCGACCGCTTCCAGGAACGTGATATCACGGGCAACACTGTCCCGCTGTTCGGGATCCTTCGCGTCCATGAAACTGCCTCCATACTTGATGACGAAGGTCTCGCCGCGGTAACGCTGGATGTAAGGCAGTGCCTCCAGCAGAAAGTCGGCCCGTATAATCAACTGATTCAAAGTCATATCTATTCGCCTTTGTTAAAGTCCACGTATTCTTCCGTCAGATCCGCCGTATAGAACAGCGTGCTGACTTTGCCCAGATTCAGGAAAATATGCAGATCGAACTCCTTCTGCTGAGTGATCTTCTGCACTGTTGCCAAAGGGATATCTGTCGGCTGACCGGCCTTCAGAACGTAAACGATATTGCTGTCGCCGGGCAGACTGTAGGCCAGATCCACCTTGTTTTCATCCACATGCGCGGAGGAATAACCAATCGCGTCCAGCACGCGGCCCCAGTTCGGATCGCCGCCGCACCAGCTGGTCTTGACCAGGGCGCTGTTGGCCACCGCACGGACAGCCGCGTCAGCGTCCGCAAAAGTCTCGGCTCCTTCCAGCCGGATCGTGATGAAGCGGGAAACTCCCTCGCCGTCGCGCACCATCTTATGCGCCAAAGTCAGACAGACATGAGCCAAAGCCTGGCTAAAATGTTTGAAATCATCCGATTCTGTACTGGTGATCCGGGGATTGCCGGCCAATCCGTTGGCCAGTGCCAGCACCGTATCATTCGTACTCATGTCACCGTCCACAGAAATAC
>JAFZAR010000109.1 GCA_017557085.1 Verrucomicrobiota bacterium
GATGCGCACCAAACGATGGACACCGCGTTCGGCTTTGCAGTAGCCGTAAGCGTTTTCGCCGATGATATGAAGGGTGACGCTCTTGATGCCGGCTACTTCACCGGGCAGCGCGTCCGTCACTTCGATCTGCCAGCCGCGGTTCTCGCACCAGTGCTGGTACATCCTCAGGAGCATATTGGCCCAGTCGCAGGACTCGGTTCCGCCCGCGCCGGCGTTGATGATGATAAAAGCGTTGCTGTGATCGTGAGGCCCGTTGAGCAGCAGTTTCAGCTCCAGCTCGTCCATGCCGCCGGCGATCTGCTGAACCATTTCCTCGGCCTCGGTCTGTACGGCCTGCTGACCGTCAGTGTCTTCGGCCTCGCCCAGTTCCAGCAGGACTTCCAGATCTTCCAGCTTTTTGGCGTAAAGGTTAAGCGGTTCGAGCTTTTTCTTGATGGCGGAGGCTTCGTCCACGATCTTTTGGGCGGCGGTCCGGTTGTCCCAGAAGGAGTCCGCGCCCATTTGCCGTTCCAGTTCCGTTAATTTTTGGGAGAGCGCGGCATAGTCAAAGAAACCTCCTCAGCTGTTCCAGGGTGGAGGACAGCTTTTCGGACTGTGTTCTGATTTCTTCAAACATGATACTTAGTTTTTCTCGATTGCTTTTTGGTAAACCCGGACGTAGCTCCTGGCCGTCTGATCCCAGGAGAAATCGGCGGCCATGGCGTTTCGGCGCATGGCTTTGAACCGGGCCGGGGAGTAGTAGATGGACAAGGCCCGGATGATCGCGCGTCCCAGATCGTTCGCGGAATACCTGGAGAACTTGAACCCGTCGGCTTTGTCGGCGGACTCATGAGGGTCTATGACGGAGTCTGACAGTCCGCCCGTATCGCGGACGATGGGCAGGGTTCCGTAGCGCAGACTGTACATCTGGTTCAGACCGCAGGGCTCGTACTGGCTGGGCATGAGGAAGAAATCCGCGCCCGCCGTGATCAGGTGCGCCAGCTGGGGATCGTAACCGATGAAGCAGTTGGTCTTCTGCGGGAAAAGCTGGTGCAGGTTCTGCACGCCTCTCTCATAGTGAGCCGCGCCGCCGCCCAGACAAACGAACTGGACATCCCCGGTCAGTATATCCTCCACAGCCGGGAGCATGATATCTACGCCTTTCTGTTCCGCCATGCGGCCGATATTGGCAAAGAGGGGGATCTTGGGATCCTCCGGCAGACCCATGCGCCGCTGGAGGGCTGTCTTGCATTTGGTCTTGCCGGCCATGCTTTTGACGCTGTAATGGAACGGAATGGAGGGATTGGTCTCCGTGTTCCAGACATCGTAATCGGCACCGTTGAGGATGCCGGTCAGGTCGTTTTTCCGTTGATTCAGGATGCCGTTGAGCCCGACACCGTACTCTGCGCCCTGTATCTCCTCCGCGTAATGCGGGCTGACCGTGGTCAGGGTATCGGCAAAAACGATGCCGGTCTTGAGAAAATTGAAGTTGCCGTAATACTCCGCTCCGGCGGGATCGAAATATCCCCACGGGACATTGGCCATCGCGAAGACTTCCTTGGCAAAAAGTCCCTGATAAGCCAGATTGTGGATCGTCAGACAACTGGCGATCTTGCGCTGGAGCGCTCCGGAGCTGCGCAGATGTTTCAGCAGCAGCGGAACCAGCGAGGTCTGCCAGTCATGGACGTGGACCAGCTCCGGCTGCCAGGGGAGATATTCCGCCAGATTGACAACAGCCTTGCTGAAAAACGTGTAGCGCTCGGCATTGTCTGCGAAGTCAACACCCTTGTGCTGATAGATGCCGTCGCGGTCGAAATACAGCCCCTGCGCGATGAAGTAAAGCGTGCAGCCGTCTTCGGTTTTGCGCTGATAGACCGCGCCTTCCACGCTTTTCCAGTCCAGAGAGACCTGCAGCTTCCAATCCATCTTCTCCAGATCGGGCCATTTTTCCTGAATGCCCGCGTAGAGCGGAGTCACGATCCCCACCTGGTGACCCTGTTTGGCAAGGGTCTTGCCCAGAGCGGCGACCATATCGGCCAGTCCTCCGGTCTTGGAGTAGGGGTACAGCTCGCTGGTGGCCAAAAGGATTTTCATGGCGGTCTCTCTTTCCGATAAACGATTTATTGAGCGGTGATGCGGTCGGTCCCCAGATACGGTCTGAGGATCTCCGGGATCAGGATGCTGCCGTCTTCCTGCTGATAGGTTTCCAGCAGTGCCACGAACAGACGCGCCAGAGCGGTGCCGCTGCCGTTGAGCAGATGCGGATAACGGTTCGTGCCGTCGGCCGCCTTGTAGCGCAAGCCCATGCGGCGTGCCTGATAATCCTCGCAGTTGCTGCAGCTGGAGACTTCCAGATATTGATCCTGACCGGGAGCCCAGACTTCGATGTCGTAGGTCTTGGCGCTGGTAAAGCCCATATCTCCGGTGCAGAGCGTCACGATGTGATAATGCAGACCCAGCAGCTGGAGCACTTTCTCCGCGTTGGCCAGCAGGTCTTCCAGTTCCTGATAGCTGGTTTCCGGAGTCACGATCTTGACCAGCTCCACCTTATCGAACTGGTGCACACGGATCAGACCGCGTGTACCGAGACCGGCGGCACCGGCTTCCGCGCGGAAACAGGGTGTGTAGGCGCAGTAGCGGATGGGCAGCTGGCTCTCCTTCAGGATCTCATCCCGATGGATATTGGTCAGAGGGGCTTCCGCCGTTGGTACCAGATACTGTTTGCCCAGTGTTTCGGAATCAGCGCCTTCCTGCACGGCATAAGCCTGATCCATGAACTTGGGGAACTGTCCCACGCCGAACATACAGTCGCGGCTGACCATGAAGGGAGGTTCTATCTCCATGTAGCCGTGTTGTTTAGTGTGCAGATCCAGCAGGAAATTGATCAGAGCGCGCTCCAGTTTGGCGCCCCAGTTGGTATAAAGCACGAAACCGCGGCCGGAAATCTTGGTGGCGCGGGCAAAGTCGATCAAACCTAGCTTTTCGCACAACTCGATATGGTTCAGCGGTTTGAAGTTATAGACCGGCTTCTCTCCATAGACCTTGATGACAGGGTTGTCATTGGAGTCCTTGCCGGTGGGAACGGAATCGTGAGGCGTATTCGGAGTCCTCAGCAGGATATCCTGACGTTTTTCCTCGATTTCTACCAGTTCCTTGTCTAAATCTGAAATTTTACGGCCGATATCCGCGGTTTCTTTCTTCTTCGCGTTGGCCTCATCAATCTTTTTCTGGCCCATCAGGGCACCGATCTCCTTAGAGACTTTATTTCGCTGGGCTTTCAGAGCCTCAGACTCCGCAAGATTCTTGCGCCGAGCGTCATCCAGATCCAGGATCTGCTGAATTTTGGCTTCATCGCCGGCGTTGCGGGCTGCCAGACGGGCACGTACCCAGTCTGTTTTTTCTCGGATCACTTTTACATCCAACATACCGGGGATCCATCCTAGCAAAAAACTTCCTTTTGAGCAAGAAGGAAGGCAAACACCACTGGGTATATATCAAAAGTGGATATTTTTATGATCTTGTTCTCGTAATGTGTCAGAAAGTTTTATAGTATTTCTCCACTGACATTCCATACAGACGGAAGAGTAGGGATATTTGAAGATAATGAAAGACAACAATGGAAACAAAGCGAATATGGGAGAGATCCTCATCTACCGGACTGAGGATGGTCAGACAAAGCTTGATGTAAAGTTGGAGAACGAAACGATTTGGCTTTCCCTGGATCAGATGGCGGAGTTGTTCCAGCGGGATAAATCTACAGTTTCCCGCCACATCAAGAACGTTTTTCAGGAAGGGGAGCTTGATCCAAGTTCAGTTGTTGCAAATTTTGCAACAACTGCCGCTGACGGGAAAAACTACCAGGTCGATTATTACAATTTAGACGTTATCATATCTGTGGGCTATCGGGTTAAATCCATACGGGGCACTCAGTTCCGGATCTGGACTACAGCTCGCCTTAAGGAGTACATGATCAAGGGGTTCACACTGGATGATGAACGTCTGAAAGGGAACGGAGGCGGAGCCTATTGGAAAGAGCTGTTGGACCGCATCCGTGATATCCGCTCATCCGAGAAGGTGTTGTACCGTCAAGTGCTGGATCTTTATGCCACCAGTGTGGACTATGATCCAAAAAGCGCGGAGTCTATCACCTTTTTTAAGATAGTGCAGAACAAATTACACTATGCGGCGCACGGACATACCGCGGCGGAGGTCATCTATGACCGGGCTGATGCCGAAAAACCTTTTATGGGGTTGAAAACATTTGCGGGAGAGTCACCTGTTCTGAAAGATATTTCCATTGCCAAGAACTATTTGAATGAAGATGAACTTAGAGTGCTGAACAACTTGGTTTCCGGTTACTTTGACTTGGCGGAGATCAATGCTATCGAACATAAACCCATGTATATGAGTGACTATGTGGAACAGCTGGATGCGGTGCTTTCATCCGGCGGTCGCAAACTGCTTAAAGATGCCGGAAGAGTGAGCCACCAACAGGCCATTGAAAAGGCAACGAATGAATATCGGAAATATCAGATCCAGACGCTTTCACCAGTGGAAAAGGCTTATTTAGAAACGATTAAACTCGTGGGGAATGCCGCGAAGAAAAAAGTCAGAACATCCAAAAAGTAAATATTTTCATCTTCTTATCAAACAATAACTTATCTGTGAATATCTGTGTTCATCCGTGGTTCTTTTAATGTCCCGGAGCGATGATTTTGGGATGAAAACAGAAAAACATTTACAATACCTGCTTGACTTTTAACGGGTTGACCCCTATGCTATCCCCCGATGCGGGTGGCGAAAGGGCTGTTGGATAAACTTCTCCGTGTGGAAAGGCAGAGCTTTCTATTCCCGATGTTCTTTTTATTCAATAATATATATTATGAAAGAAACCTATAAATACGGTATGATGGGCCGTCGCGACTTCCTCAAAACAGCCGCGTTGGCAACCCTGGGCACAATGTCTGCCCCCTATATCATGCGCGCGGGCGCTACCAGCAAACTGAAAGTTGGTATCATTGGCTGCGGTGGTAAAGGTAGAAGTGACGCGGAAGCTCTGATGGGCGAAGATATCGTCGCCCTTTGTGACGCTGACGATCGCAGCGCCGCTGATTTGAGAAAGAAATGCCCCAATGCTCGTTACTACAAAGATTACCGCATCATGCTCGAGAAGGAAAAATATCTCGACGCGGTGACCGTTTCCACTCCTGACCACAACCATGCTCCGGCCGCCATGATGGCGATCCAGAGAGGTCTGCACACCTTCGTGCAGAAGCCGCTGGTCCACTCTGTGTATGAAGCCCGCGAGATCCGCAAGGCTGCCGCTCAATACAAAGTGGCTACCCAGATGGGCAACCAGGGTTCCGCCGAGACAGGTCTGCGCCGCGCCGTGGAATGTATCCAGGCCGGTATGATCGGTGATGTCAAGGAAGTCCATGTGTGGTCCAATCGTCCGATTTGGCCTCAGGGCATCTCCCAGCCTCTTCCGAAAGCTGAAATTCCCGCCGGTGTGGATTGGGATATTTGGTTAGGACCCGCACCTGTCCGCGAATACGGCGAAGGTTATCTGCCGTTCAACTGGCGCGGCTGGCTCGACTTTGGTACAGGCGCTCTGGGCGATATGGCTTGCCATACCTGCAATATGCCGTTCCGCGCTCTGGAACTCGGTTATCCGACCAGCGTTATCGCTGAGAAACTGGTGGACGTCAGAGACGGCAAGGAACAGCCTTATGCCGGCAACAAGCAGACCTATCCGAACAAGTCCCGCTTGAAATTTGAATTCCCGGCCCGCAAGAAATACGCTCCGGTGACCTTCTACTGGTACGATGGCGGCTGGAAACCGAATGAAGAAATCACCAAGGACATCAAAGAGATGATGGACGATATCCCTGGCTCCGGCTGCTTGCTGATCGGTAGCAAAGGTCAAGTCTTCTCTCCGGATGACTACGGCGCACAGTTCTACGTCAAGATGAACGAGGATAAAGAATTCAAGGCCAGCGGCAAACATGAAGCTGCCAGCGAGAATGTCATCCCCGTCACCATCCCGCGCTCCATTGGCCATGCCAAGGAATGGATCGAAGCCTGCAAAGGCGGCAAACCGGGTTACTCCAACTTCGACATCGCCGCTTACCTGACTGAGATCATCCTGCTCGGCTGCATCGCGATCCGCGTGGGTGAAGGCAAACTCATGGAATGGGACGGCCCCAACATGAAGTCTCCGAACTGCCCCGAAGCAGCCCAATTCGTGAAACGCGAATACCGCAAGGGCTGGAACTGGTAGTTCCTACAGGCTGAGCTTCGGCTCAGTCGTCAATATCATATTCATTTCAGACCGGAAGAGATTCTTCCGGTCTTTTTTTCGCCAAATTGCCATTATTGCCATAAACGGTTTGGCGGCGGGGAATGCATTGGGAGATGCTTCTGCCCGTATGAATTCCAAAATCAAACAACGCTCCAGTATCGCCGGCGCTCCGATACTGTCGCGTCCTTCTTATTCCACGCGGCGCCCTCAGTCTCTCACCACGGAGACCCTGGCTCATCAGCTGGATGCTTTCCGGGCCGGATACCTGCGCGAGGCGGCCCTGACCTGGGAGACGATGGAGGATCGTGATGACACGGTCCATATTTCCGCCTCCAAGCGCAAGAAAGCCGTCGCGCGTCACGATTACGAGATCCTGACCGTGGAGGAATCCGCCGCGGCGCTGGCCCACAAGGAAGCGCTGGAGTATTTTTATTCCCATCTGCGTGTGACTCACGCCCTGGATGAAAACGAACGGGGCGGCTTCCAGCTGCTTGTCCGCCAGATGATGGATGCTGTCGGCAAGAAATACGCCGTCCATGAGATCGTCTGGAAACCGGAAGAGGACGGACGGTTGACCGCCGAACTGCGGTTCGTGCCGCTGTGGTGCTTTGAGAACACCACGGGACGGCTCCGGTTCAAGCCGGAGGAATTCGGCAGTCAGAGCTGGCCTCTGGAGGAAGGCGGCTGGATGGTCAGCATAGGGGAGGGGTTGATGATGGCCTGCTCCGTGGCCTGTCTGTTCAAACAGCTCCCGCTGCAGGACTGGCTGCTCTACAGTCAGCGGCACGGTACCCCGGCCGTTCTGGGGACCAGCTCC
>JAFZAR010000110.1 GCA_017557085.1 Verrucomicrobiota bacterium
ACTATTTATGATTCCGATGTGATCCTGGTTTTGGATCAGGGTCGGATCGTGGAATCGGGAACACATGAGGAGCTGCTGAAGAATGGCGGTGTTTACAAGCGGCTGTATGATTTGCAGTTTACACAATTAGAATAACAAAATTTCAAACAGATTGGATTCATGGCGGGTTTAAAGTGGTACATAGATCGCTGGAAGGCGATGGACAAGGTGGAACGCAAGGAGCGTCTGCGTCAGCAGCTCCGCCGCTGGAAAGATTGGTGGACAGTACCGGATTTTCGGCTGAATGCGGTCAGCCTGGAGCCGAAGCCGGATTCTTTTCCACATCTGCCGCCATCGGAGCAGGCGCCGGACGAGCTCAAGAACGCGCTGCGCTTTGATTCCGATCGTATCCTGTCGGGTTCGTGGACGGTTTTCAAGGAGATCACTTTGAAAGTAGATCACCATCCGCTTTGGCAAAAGGACTATCTGGCCGACGTGGATCTGAAGACGATCAGAAGCTCCACTCATTTGAATCATCGCAAACTGCCCGATGGGGCTGATGTCAAAATGATCTGGGAGATCAACCGCTGGACGCATTTGGCGCGCCTGGCGCAGGAGGCATACATCCTGAATGACCGCTGGACAATGAAAACGGCCATCCGCCGTGTGTACCACTGGGCAAAACAGAATCCTCTGCTGACCGGTTATAACTGGACCAGTGCGCTGGAAGGGGGACTGCGCCTGATCAATTATTGCTGGATCGACGCGCTGACCCGTGCCACGGCATCCAAGACGATCCTGGGCGATATCAGTGAGGAAGTGGATACTTCGTTGAGCAAGCTGGGACGGATGGTTTTACCTGCGCATGTCTGGTTCGTCTGGCGCTACAAGAGTTTTGGTTCCTCCGCCAATAATCATTTGCTGGGTGAACTGGCCGGACTGATATGCGCTTTGTCGCGCTGGCCTCAGCTGGAACGCTGGGCGGCTCCGCTTGATGAGATACAGACGCTATGGGAGGCGGAAGTGCTGAAGCAGTTCGCGCCCGATGGCGGCAACTGTGAGCAGGCTCTCAACTACCATCTTTTTTCCTTTGAACTCTGCTGGCAAAGTTATCTGGCCTTGAAACAGGGAGGACGCACAGTCAGTCCGGAGGTCTATGAACGATTGCAGCGTGCGGCGGATTTTTTTGTCATCACGCAGACCCGGCGAGAGCCTTGGGACTACGGGGATTCCGATGACGCGTTCGTGACACCGTTCTGGGAGCGAGAAAATCAGATCGCGCAGGAATGGGTGCGCTGGATGGAGTCCGCCGACAATACAACCCTGATCAAGTACTGGCTGGGGGATCCGCCGCCGATGTCGGAGAACGGCAAGCCTTCCTGTGATGATCAGGGGAACGGCTGGCTCTATTTCCCGGATACCGGCATTGCCACCTGCTGGCAGGGTATCTGGATGGGGCGTTGGGATCTGTCTCCGCTGGGATATCTGCGGACAGCGGCTCACGGTCATTTGGACGCGCTCCACTTTTCACTTTGGTATCGTGAGTTTGCGTTTCTGGTGGATCCCGGAACCGGTGCCTATTACGGGGACGCGGCGGCTCGTCGCTATCTGGCCAGCTGGGAAGCCCATAACGGTCCGCATCTGAAAGGCACATCCTATCCGGCGCGCAAAGGACCGTTCCTGTGGGGTGAGATCCATGAGAAACCCACTTTCCGCAAAGAATCAGATCTTTGCATGGAGGGAACTTTGAAACTGCCGAATGGAACGATGACACGCCGCATCATCATGATCCCCATTGAGAACACCTGGAAGATCGAGGATGTTTACACGCCGGACGCGGAAGGATCAGATATTCCGCCTTTGGAAACCTGCTGGCAGTTTGCCCCGGAGTGTCGGATAGAACGTATCAGTGAGCGTGTATTCAAGGTCATCCGTTCCGAAGGAGCGGTGATCACTCTGACCGTGGGCGATGACTGGGAGGAGATAGACTGCTTTATACCGGAGAGCATCGGGGAGTTCCATAATGCGACGGAGGATATGCGTGGATTATGTGCGCCTTCTTTCCGAACACTGAGGAGAGGACCGCGGCTGGTCTTGACCGGCAAGGCAGCACAGACGCACACGCTTTACATCAAGGGCGAATAGATACAGAAATGCTTTCCGTTTCCAACATCAGCAAGTCGTATGGGGCGCGCGTATTATTTGACGATGTCAGTTTCAGCATCGTCAAAGGTGATCGGGCTGCTCTGGTCGGCGCGAACGGTGTGGGCAAGTCCACCTTGTTCGATATCATTCTGGGATTGGAAGAATCGGACAGCGGCACCATCTCATTAAATCGTGGAACACGTCTCGGTTTTCTTCCGCAAGAGGCCGGCGAAGCTGATGACCGCACCGTGATGGAAATCGCCGTGGGCGTGACATTGGAGCATTCCAAACTGCGCCGTGTGCTGAGCGAACTGGAGTGTGCCGGTCAGACTGATTCAGAGGAGTACCGCGCCACCTGTGCCCGATATAAAGAATTGGGCGGTTATGAAATGGAACCCAAGGCCGCGAAGATATTGAAAGGACTGGCTTTTCGGGAGAGTGATTTTTTCAAACCGGTGAGCGCCCTCAGCGGCGGCTGGGTGATGCGTTCCCATATCGCGCGTCTGTTGGTGATGGAGCCGGACCTGTTGATCCTGGATGAACCGACGAATCATCTGGATTTGGAGACGCTGATCTGGTTTCAGAATTATTTGCAAAGTTATCCCGGTGCTGTCTTTGTGATCTCTCATGACCGTTCCTTTTTGAACGCGCTTTTGGGCAGTGAAGGTCGCGGCAGCATCATGGAGATACGGAACAGCCGTCTTCAGCGCTACCGGGGCAATTATGACGACTACTGCCGTCAGCGTGCCGAGCGGGAAGCCCAGCAGTGGGCGGCTTACCGCAATCAGCAGCAGCAGATCGCGACCCTGCAGCGTTTCGTGGATCGCTTCGGTGCCAAGGCCACCAAGGCATCCCAGGCACAGAGCAAACTCAAACAGATCGAACGCATGGAACTGGTGGAAGCACCGGAGGGTGCGGAACAGCAGATGCATATCGAATTTCCTCAGCCAGAACGCAGCGGCCAGAGCGTTATCACACTGCATGGTGTCCATCATGCCTATGGCGATCTGAAGGTTTACAGCGGCATTGATTTAGAGATCGAGCGCGGGGAGCGGATCGTTTTTATCGGTCCCAATGGTGCCGGCAAATCTACCTTGCTCAAACTTCTGGCCGGTGTCCTGCCGGTACAGCAGGGGGAACGCCGTCTGGGGTTGAAGGTCAGCTGCGGCTATTACAGTCAGAACCGCATTGATATGCTCACACCATCGAATACCGTTCTGGAGGAGGCCATGAGCATCCCGGAGCCGCCGCTGGAAGTGACGGTGCGCACGATTCTGGGCAGTTTTCTTTTCAAGGATGATGACGTTTTCAAAAAAGTCTCCGTCCTTTCCGGCGGTGAGAAATCCCGTCTTTCGCTGGTCAAACTGCTTTTGTCGCCGCCGAATCTGCTCCTGATGGATGAACCGACCATCCACCTGGATATTGCCAGCTGTGATGTGCTGATAGACGCGCTGGAACAGTACCAGGGGACCCTTGTTTTCATCAGCCACGATGTCAACTTCATCCGCCGATTGGCAAAGAAAGTTTTGCATATCCATGCCGGACACCTGACACCTTACGCCGGCGGTTACGACTATTATCTGCAAAAGAATCAGAACCTTTCCGAGCGTGCCGGTTTGGTGGCCGGAGGAACACCTTTGAACGCCCGGCCGGAGGAGTCAACCGGAAATGACGAACTTTCCCGGCGCGAGCAGAAGC
>JAFZAR010000111.1 GCA_017557085.1 Verrucomicrobiota bacterium
CAATGCGAGAAGAATAGTGGCATCTACACAAAAGATCATCCATGCCAAAAAAAAGGTTAACAATAAACCGATAAGACCTCCAAAACGCTTTTTAAAAAGGTCAATAATACAAAAAATAATGTTCCCCAGTGTTATCAGCAAAAGCACCAGCCCCACAAGACCAACATGATCTAATTTAATAGCTACCACATCTACCAGTTCGAGCATCAAAAGCATGATAACAACCAGCAAAAACAATATCAACAACCGCATCCACCAGTCGAAAATGTGTACGCGGAGCCATGAGAAAAATCCTTTCTGCGCTCCTTTTTGGGGAGCTTTATCGTTCTGTTGCAAATTCTGTAAGCCGTTCTCGTTCGCTTCCATGCAGAAAATTCTAATCTCTCGGAAGATAGATGTAAACCGGAAAATAAACGCAGGATCGCCATTAGAGATTTCTAATGACGATCATTATATCATCGTCCCTGCGGGACTGAAACGCGCGGGTCGCATGTTTCTACATAATCTATTATTATTAAATAAGTTATCTATATTTATCTCTGTCTGTCCGTGGTTCAAAAAACAAAGCGGGACCGTTGACGGCGAATACTGATTGCTGACCGGGCCGGTTTGTGGTATGCTGAGAGCGGTTGCCGGGCTCGGAAAAGAGCCCGTTTCTGGATATGAAAGCTAAGATTATTGTCACTCCCAAGAAAGCAGTCCTGGATCCTCAGGGCAAAACCGTGCAAAACGCTCTTGAACATATTGGTTTCAAAGGTGTTAAAGATGTACGTATCGGTAAATACATAGAGATCGAACTGGAAGGAACCGACCGTGAAGCCGCTCTGCGCAGCATTCAGGAGGCCAGTCATAAGATCCTCAGCAATCCGGTGATAGAAGATTACTCAGTGGAAATCTGCGATTAGGAATTGGGTATGAATTTTGCCGTTCTACAATTTCCCGGAAGTAACTGCGATCAGGACTGTGTGCATGTCCTGAAAAACGTGCTGGGACACTCGGCCCGCCTGCTGTGGCACAAGGAAAAGAGTGTGGGCGACGCTGACGCGGTGATCGTTCCCGGCGGTTTCAGCTACGGGGATTATCTGCGGACGGGCGCGATCGCCCGCTACAGCAACGTGATGGCCGCTGTGACCGAGTTCGCCAACCAGGGCGGACTGGTGCTGGGCATCTGCAACGGATTCCAGATCCTGTGCGAAGCGGGTCTGCTGCCCGGCGCGCTGATCCGGAACCGCTCGATCAAGTTCCGCTGCGAGTTCGTCTGGCTGAGGACGGGTCCCGCCAATACACCCTTTACCTGCAAGGCACCGGAAGGGACTGTTCTGCGGATCCCAATCGCCCACGGCGAAGGATGCTATTTCGCGGATCCGGAAACGCTGAAGAAGCTGGAAGCCAACGGACAGATCCTGTGGCGCTACTGCGATGAACAGGGTCAGGTGGAACCGGAAGCCAATCCCAACGGCTCCCTGCTGAACATCGCCGGCATCTGCAACGAGAAAAAGAATGTGGCCGGACTGATGCCGCATCCCGAACGCGCCAGCGAGGACATCCTCTCCAGCAGCGACGGACGCACCCTCTTTGAAAGCATGATCCAATGGCATTGCAAGAAGTAATCAACAAGCAGCAAACAGACAGCAAGAAGTTATAATATGAACGAACCTGTTATTACCCCGGAACTGGTGGCCAAACACGGGATCACACCGGAAGAATACGAGAATATCCTCAAGATACTGGGTCGTGTCCCCACCTATACGGAACTGGGCATTTTCTCTGTGATGTGGAGCGAGCACTGCTCCTATAAGAATACCAAGCCGCTGCTGAAGACCTTTCCTACCCGCTCAGACCGGATCATGGTCGGCGCCGGAGAAGAAAACGCCGGCATCATTGACATCGGCGACAATCTGGCCATCGCGTTCAAGATGGAATCGCACAACCACCCCAGCGCCGTGGAACCCTTCCAGGGAGCCGCGACCGGCGTGGGCGGCATCATTCGCGATATTTTCACTATGGGCGCGCGGCCTATCTGCGCCATGAACTCGCTGCGCTTTGGCGAGCTGCAGTCCCCGGAAGTGCGCCGTCTCTTCCGCGGAGTGGTGGGCGGCATCGCTCATTACGGCAACTGCTTCGGCATCCCGACGATCGCGGGCGAAGTCTGTTTCGACGCATCCTACGAAGGCAACCCGCTGGTGAATGCGTTCTGTCTGGGCGTGCTGCGCCATGAGCAGATCGCGCGCGGTGCGGCCAAGGGCATTGGCAACCCGGTGTTCTATGTAGGTCCCGCGACAGGCCGTGACGGTCTGGCCGGAGCCGCTTTCGCCTCTCAGGATTTAACAGAAGCCTCCGCCGAACAACAGCGCGGCGCCGTCCAGGTGGGCGATCCATTCATGGAAAAACTGGTCATGGAAGCCTGTCTGGAACTGCTGGCCGCCAAGGACGCTGTTGCCGGCATCCAGGATATGGGCGCGGCGGGTCTGACCTGCTCCACTTGTGAGACAGCGGCCCGCGCCGGCACCGGCATCGAAATCGAGCTGAGCAAAGTACCGCAGCGCGCCGCCGGCATGACACCCTACGAGATCATGCTGAGCGAATCGCAGGAGCGCATGCTCATCATCGTCAACAAAGGTCACGAAGCCGAGGTGCAGCGCATCTTCGACAAATGGGATCTGCCCTGGTCGGAGATCGGTGTGGTCACGGACACAGGCCGCATGGTCGTCCGCAATCACGGCGAAGTCGTGGCCGACATCCCGGCGGCCAAGATCGCCAATGATTCCCCGGTCTATCACCGCGAATCCAAAGAGCCGGCATATCTAAAAGACGTTCGCGCTTTCAAAATCAGCTCCGTTCAGGATACCACGACCGCAGCGCAAGATCTGGAAGCGTTGCTGGCTGAACCGACGATCGCCTCCAAGAACTGGGTCTATCGCCAGTACGATCATCAGGTGCGCGACGGCTCCGTGGTCTGCCCCGGTTCCGATGCCGCCGTGGTGCGCATCAAGGCTGACAGTCTGCCGATGCTGCCCGAAGGTCAATCCGAGACCGTTCCCGCCGGGACCGAAAAATATATCGCGATGGCAGTGGACGGCAACGGCACTTATGTCTATCTGGATCCCTACGAAGGCAGCAAGACAGTGGTGGCGGAATGCGCCCGCAATCTGGCCTGCACCGGAGCGATCCCGCTGGGCAGCACGGACAATCTCAA
>JAFZAR010000112.1 GCA_017557085.1 Verrucomicrobiota bacterium
GTGGCGATACCGGGCGCAATAAGATCATCGTGCCGGATTCCGCTCACGGGACCAACCCGGCTTCGGCGGCGATGAACGGCTACACGGTAGTCAATATCCCGTCCGCGGCGGACGGCTGTGTGGATCTGGACGCTTTGCGGAATGCCGTAGGGCCGGATACTGCCGCGCTGATGCTGACCAACCCGAACACGGTGGGTATTTTTGATAAGAATATCGCGAAGATCGCCCAGATCGTTCATGACGCGGGCGGCCTGCTCTACTATGACGGCGCCAATCTGAACGCCATCATGGGCACCATCCGTCCGGGCGACATGGGCTATGACGTGGTTCATCTGAACCTGCACAAGACTTTCAGCACACCTCACGGCGGCGGCGGTCCGGGCAGTGGTCCGGTGGGATGCAAAGCGGCTCTGGCCAAATATCTGCCGGGTCCGGTCGTTACCGAGAAGGATGGCAAATACCATCTGACAAGCGTTGGCGAAAAATCCATCGGCTGCGTCAAGACCTTCTACGGCAATTTTCTGGTCATGCTGCGCGCTCTGGCTTATATCGAAGTTCTGGGAAAAGAGGGGATCAAGCTTGCTTCTCAGCTGGCCGTGCTGAACGCCAACTACATGATGGCGCGCCTGAAGGACAAGTTCCCCACTTATTCGTCCGACATCTGTATGCACGAGTTTGTGGTCAGCTGTGACAAGATTAAGGAAGAGATCGGCGTGACGGCTCTGGATTTTGCCAAGGCGATGATAGACCGCGGTATGCATCCGCCCACTATCTATTTCCCGCTGATCGTGCACGAGGCTCTGATGTTCGAGCCGACCGAGACCGAGTCCAAAGAGACTTTGGACTGGGCCTGCGACACCGTGCTGGATCTGGTGGCTGAAGCCTATAAAGACCCGGCCGCGTTCAAACAGCATCCCAAAAAGATGCCCATCGGCCGTCCGGATGAAGTGACGGCGGCACGCAAACCGGTGCTGATTTATCGCGCTTAGTGCGTGTGTTTATAAACAAAAAGGAGTCGGGTCATTGAACCCGGCTCCTTTTTCGTTCTTCTGTTTCAGAGAAGAAAACTCATCTTATGGAACTATCAATCTGTAGAATGATTTTGCTTCTTCCATGGATGTTATTCTGTAAACGCAATAACCGTTATCGAGCAGAATGTCTTCCGTGATGTCGGTCCAGTTATCTATTCCGTTTTCAGATGATTGCAGAACGACACCATCTGTTTCAGTCCAGTTCAGAACCAAGTCCTCAGCATCCCAGAAACTATGGAGATCAGGTATAATGAACACTGGTCGACCAGCCCAAGTATGATCCCAAGGGGTCTGACCACTATCCCAACCGGTAGAGCTTTCATGGCAATAGACGGTCACTATTCTATTAAGTACAGGATATTCAAATGTTGGAGCATTTCCTTTAAAGTAAATACTTGCCATACTACTGCAATCACAGAATGCAGAGTATCCAATAGAAGTCACATTGCTCGGAATTATTATATTAAAGAGACTGAGGGTGCAACCGTAGAATGCATAATCTCCAATAGAAGTTACACTGTCCGGGATTGTTATATTTGTCAGACTGCTGCAATGGATGAATGTATAATCTCTAATAGAGGTTATACCATCCGGGAGTTTTATAATCTTCAAATGGATACAACGATAGAATGCACCATCTCCAATAGAAGTTACACTGTCAGGAATCACTATACGAGTTACTGTGCGACAATCAGAGAATGCATAATCTCCAATAGAAGTTACATTGTTGCCAATGGTAATTATCGCTGATTTAATGCAATTATAGAATGCCCAATTTCCA
>JAFZAR010000113.1 GCA_017557085.1 Verrucomicrobiota bacterium
CCATACCGGCGGCGCGGATGCCTTCCAGTCCCAGGTCGGTATCCTCGTATCCCCGGCAGTGCTGCGGATCCACGCCCAGACGGCGGGCGGCTTCCAGGAAGATATCGGGAGCTGGTTTCTGGCGTGTTACATCCTGGCTAGTCACGACGGCCTGGAACCAGTCCTGGATGCCCAGCTGGGGCAGGATGGTTTCCATGATGGAGCGGCGGCCTCCGGTGGCAATGGCCATGGGGAGCTTGCCGCGGTTTTCACGGGCGATGGAGGCGATCGGCTCGATAAGACGTACTTTGCCCATCATCTTGACGTATTCCGCTTCTTTTTCTTTGGCTGCGGCTTCGACATCCAGATCCGGCAGAGATTGTTCCCGGCGCAGGATGATCAGAATGTCACGGGAAGGGATGCCGCCCATGGAATAAAGGCGTTTCTGATCCAGTTTTATCCCGTGGCGCTGGGCGACGATCTCCCATGCTTTCCAATGGAAAAACATGGTGTCCGCCAGAGTGCCGTCAAAATCAAAAATGAGCGCGTCTATTCTCCTCGTGTCCATAAAATAAGAAGTGAGGATGATCCTCCTCACGGCGGAGCATTCTATGAGCAGACGGCAGCCCAGGCAATTCTATTTTTCTCAAAATGTGAATTGCAGTGAATACACAACCGGACGTTGTTGCGCAAATTGGGTGAATAAAAAAGAGACACAGAAAATCTGTGTCTCTTTTGCTATTTAGCAGGAGTGTTAATCCAGCGCGAATTCAAATTCGTTGTAGTCTTCGTGGCCCCAGGCCAGGTATTGGGTGCTGGGAGAGATGGCGAAGAGAGGTGAGAAGGTCTTTGCCTTGACAGTCTTGAGGTCAGGTGAGAATTCCAGAAGTCTCAGCCAGCCATCACCGCCGTTGCCATGCCAGCCGCCGCCCACGGTTTGTGTGTCGAAGAGCATTTGAGAGACGGTCTTGCCCGCATGGTTTTTGCTTTGACGGAAGCCTACATTACCCTTGGGATCAGTGTGATGCGCAATGTGACCGCAAATGACCATACGGATGTTGTCCGCGGGATAGATGAGTTTGTTCCAAATGTCTTCGCCGTAGTTGACATCGGTGACTTTGTAGCCCTCTTTTCCGCCGATCTTGCAGTCTTCCAGGTAGCTGCGCAGGTAGGAGTGTGTAAGGATGATGACAAAGTGATCTTTGTATTCTTCACGAGCTACGACTTTTTTGGCCCATTCAATGGCGAAATCCGCCGGAGCGAATTGCAGAGAGATCACCAGTATTTTTTTGCCTTGTTTCGTGGTGAATTCGTAGGCGGCGTTTTCCAATGTTTTTACGTTAAAGCAGTTGGGACAGCATTCCACCAGAACCCCTTTCCAGGCGGTATTACGATAAGCCGGGAAGTAGGTGGGAAATTGGGTGGTGCGGTTTTCGGCGGCACGGATGCCGTAGTCATGGTTGCCTGTGCAGACGACGTAGGGCAGTTTTCCATCCAGGCGGGACATAGCCGCGGAGATGGCATTCCATTGCTGTGAGCTGATCTGATCCATGATTTTGGTTTCCAGATCTTCTTCCGTGATGCCATTGCGTTCCACAAGGTCGCCAACTTGCAGAGCGGTGAGGATATTCAATTTTTGGATATTTTCCGCGATCCAGGCTGTCATCAGTTCGCAAATACCTTGATTGCGAGCGGTTTTGATGTATGTCTGGGTATCAGGAATGACAACAATCGAAAAAGCATCTTTGTCGGACAGCTCCGGAGCTTTGTATTCAGCGGGTTTGTTTTCCGCTTTGTCTTCAGCTTTTACCGAAGTGATGCTGTTGGTCAGCCAGGTGCCCGCAAGAGCAGAGGCCAGAATGCTTTTTCCTAAAAATTGGCGGCGTGAAAATCCGCCAGACTGATTTGTATTTTTTGATTCTGTATTCATAGTTATAATTTGGTTTAAAAATAAGTGTTATTTTTGAGTTTCAACGCTCAGGATCTGACCGTCTTTGAGAAGTTTTTCTTTCAGTTTCTGATAGTCAACGTCCTGAACATCACTTTTGGCATCAAGTGCCAGGGAAGCCGCTGTTGCCGCGGAGTGTCCCAATATCATGAAAACAGGTTCCATACGGATGGATCCGTAGGCGATATGCGTGGCAGAGCAGGCCACAGGGACCAGCAGGTTGGTGCAATCGCCTCTCTGTGGAGTGATACTGCCATAAGCGATTTGATAAGGATTTTTCAGACGAACTTCTACATCGCCTTCGTTTTGAACATACCCTTCGTCTGTGACATAACGGAATGTGTTATGAGAATCAAGGTTGTAGGATCCCATTCCAATGGACTGGGGTGTTTCTATGGTGCATTGGCAGTTGGCTTGTGTCATTACATAGCTGCCGACCATACGGCGGGCTTCACGGACGTAGATCGCGAAGGGCCAGTTGCCGTTATCTGTGAATTCGTCTTTGGGAAGTCCCCATTTTTGCCAGCGCTGACGAACTTTTTCATCCAGACGCGGATCATTTTGGAGAAAGTAGAGGAGCCCCAGCTGATATTGCTTGTGAGCTTGCAGTATTTTTTCCCGTTCTTCATAGGAAGCATTGGGATAATCGTAATTCATCCCAATAAAGTCCAGACTGAAAGCGCCGTGATTGTTGGAGTCGGTTTTGAAATTCGGCATGGCAGAAGTCGTCATGCAAGGCGGATTTTCTCCCGCGGCAAAGTAGCGCGCAAAGAGTTCGTAGTCTGCCGGGTCATAGCCTTCGGGTTTTTCAATGGGGATGCGGTTGGGTTCGTAATCTGTCAGGCACATTCTGTAGCAGTAGGACTGTACTTTTTTATCGGCCCAGCCATCGGGAGTCAGCTTATCCGGGCTGATGAAGGGGAGCAGTCCGCTCTTGGGATCATCCGGTATCTTATAGGGGGAGATTTTTGATTTAAAGTGATGTCCGTTGTATTCAAGGGTGGTGCGTCCGCCGTTATAGGTTTCACCATACTGTGAGTTGGCTTCGCGTCCAACGGTATAGTTACAGCCGGCCGAGGCCATGAGGTCTCCCTCAAAGGTGCAGTCGATGAAGATCTTTCCTTTGAATTTATTCTTGTTCAGTGTTTTGATGGAGGTGATGCGTCCTTTTTTCATCCAAACACCTTTTTGACGGTCAAGCCGTTCTCCCCGGAATGTTTTGATATCATATTCCGTGAGCCAGTTATCATAAACCCGTTCAGCGACTTTTGGTTCAAAGACCCATTGCGTTTGATTTTCATCGTTCATCGCTTTAGTGCCTTGACCGGAAGCGCCAAACTGGTTGCGTTTTTGGAAGGTCCAGGATGTATCTTTTTGATATTCAAGCCAAACCCGATGATAGAATTCTTTGGCCATTCCGCCGATGGTATAGGCTTTGCCGGAGTCGGTGAATCCCAGACCGGAGGATGTCATGGCTCCCAGGTGGGTCAGGGGAGCTACCAGGATAACGCTTTTGCCTTCTTTTTTGGCCTGAACCGCTGTCACGACCGCGGCAGAGGTGTCTCCATAGACAATGATGTCGGCCTTGTAAGTTTTTGCATACGAAGAGGGAATCAGTACAGTGGAAAAGGCTATCCCTGCCAGGATAGCGGCCGCACTGCAAACAACTGAACTTTTCAAGATTTGATTCTTTTTCATAAATGAGCGGTTCGGCTTCATTGAACAACAGAGCTATTGTGCGAAGAAGTTCCCATTCTGCCAAGCAAAAAGAACGTTTTTTGTGTTGAGCCTTGCGGGATTGCAAAATATTTGCTACTTTTTCAATGTCGTTCCTCGGCGGTATATGACGCTGAGGAATGGGAATAAAGATAAATTATTAACATATATAGTTTAACGCTTTAGCGTAAAGACAATTAGGTCTAACCCAAAAATCGCCAATTTTTAGTCACAGACCAAACTTGTTAAGAACATCCCCTTGTGGGGTGTCTCTTCATGTTTCCTGTGACGTGGC
>JAFZAR010000114.1 GCA_017557085.1 Verrucomicrobiota bacterium
CCGCAAAACAAAAGGATACTTCTTCCAATCCATGAACTCTGATTTCTGGGTCAGACTGGAAAACGTCACCCTGCGCGACCGCGAGGAAAATCCCATTTTCCCTAATACGAACTGGGTCTGGGAACCGGGTCAGCAGTGGGCAGTACTGGGCGCGAACGGTTCCGGCAAGAATGAGCTGGCCCAGGCACTGACACGGCGGATACCGCCTCTGCGCGGACGCATTCAAACGGAGCTGCCGCCGACACCGGAGTGCCTCGACATTCCGAACCTGGCTAACCGCAAACCGGTCATGATCATCTCACCGGAGGTCCACCGCCATATTCTGACTTCCGAAAGCTCTTTCTATCAGTCCCGCTGGCACAACGGTCTGGATGAAGGTTCTCTGACTGCTGCTTATTTCCTCTCGCATAAATATGTGGAGGATATCAATCCTTTTGAGATCGGTACACGCGGCGCGGATCCTGCCGTTTTCGATCGGCACCGCCAGATGTATCTGGACTGGATGGGTATCGCTCCGGAACTGCTGGAGCGCAAGTGGGCGCATCTTTCCAACGGCGAACAGCGCAAAGTTCTCCTCATTAACGCGCTGCTGCACACGCCACAAATGCTGATCCTCTCGGAACCCTTTGGCGGACTGGATGTCCAGACACGCCAAACGCTCAAGGAGATCATCGGCCGTCTGATCCGGCTGGGAATGCCGGTGCTGACACTGGTCACCCGTGTGGATGAACTGCCGGAGGAGGTCACCCATCTGCTCCTTCTGGATCAGCGCAGGATCGTTGCCCAAGGTACCAAGGCAGAAATGCTGGAACATCCGCTGGCCAGACAACAATCCGAAACGGTCACTCCTTCTGTCACCTCTTCCGTTACGACTGGACCGGTTCCGTCTCCCTGTTCCGCTGAACCGGTCGTGGAGATCAACGATGTCACTTTTGAAGCCGAGAACAAGGTCATTCTAGATCATATCCGCTGGAAGATCTATCCCGGTGAGAACTGGGCGCTTCTGGGGCCTAATGGTTCGGGCAAGACCAGTCTGTTGAACCTCATTCAGGGTGATCATCCTCTGGTCTATTCTCTGAACATCCGGGTGATGGGCGAGCTTTACCGCTCCACACGCTCCCTCTGGCTCATCCGTCAGAAGATGGGCTGGCTTTCCCCGGAACTCCATCTGCACTATCCCGGCGACTGGACTTGTCTGGAGGTCGTCTGCTCCGGGTTCTTCCACTCGATGGGTCTGCACACGTCCCCCAATGCGCGCCAGCAGGAAACGGCTCTGGCCTATCTGGAGAAATGGGGCTTGGCACATCTGGTAAACACACCTTTCGACTACGCATCCATCGGCGAACAGCGCATGGTGCTGCTGGCCAGAGCGTTCGTCAACCGTCCCCGGCTGATCATCCTGGACGAAGCCTGTCAGGGGCTGGACGCGGCCTACCGCCGCAAACTGCTGACCGCCGTGGACGAGGAAATACACCAGACAGACGCGGCGCTGATCTTTGTGACCCACTACGCGGACGAGATCCCCTCCTGCATCAACCGGACTCTCCATCTCCTTGATGGAAAAATTGTAAGCAAGTAAAATCCTGGAGGATAAATACAGGTATTGATAACGAGGAACAAATGATGTAACCTCAATTCGTTGCGGGTGAAAACTCGGTGTTAGGTCTTTATTTTCATCTGCCTTCTTCCCTGTGAATTTTGTTTATAACCTTTCACAAAATGATTGGAAAAAATGAAATACCGCGTTGGAAGGGGGTGAAATAAAAAAGATGA
>JAFZAR010000115.1 GCA_017557085.1 Verrucomicrobiota bacterium
ATTATTCATTATCACGCATGGAACTCAGATCGGAATCCGGTGTCTCAAAGAAACGCCCATAGGCTCTGAACTTCTGGTAACGCTCCGCGATCAATTCATCTTCAGACTTCGTTTTGAGTGATCCCAAAGCGGCCAGCAGCGCTTTTTTCAACAATTGAGCGGCTTCCACAGGATCATGGTGAGCTCCGCACAAAGGTTCCGGCACGATTTCATCCACCAGTCCGAAATCCAGCAGATCCTTGGCGGTTATCCGAAGGGCCTCCGCTGCCTTGGGAGAAGCTGTGCGGTCTTTCCAAAGGATAGCAGCGCATCCTTCCGGGCTGATCACGGAGTAGTAAGCGTTTTCCATGATCATCACACGGTTGGCCACACCGATCCCCAGCGCTCCGCCGCTGCCGCCTTCACCGATCACCGCGGCAATAACAGGCACCCGCAAACAAAACATCTCACGCAGATTCACCGCGATAGATTCCGCGATATGGCGTTCTTCGGCTCCCACTCCGGGGAAAGCTCCCGCCGTATCTATCAAGCTGATGATCGGCACGGAGAATTTATCGGCCAGCTGCATCAAGCGCAAAGCCTTGCGGTATCCCTCCGGATGCGCGCAGCCGAAATTGCGGTAAATATTCTCCCGTGTGTCTCTTCCTTTTTGAGTGCCAATAACCATCACCGGCTGTTCCTCTAATCTCGCGAAACCGCCAACCATGGCGTGATCATCGGAAAAGCGTCTGTCTCCGTGCAGCTCTACAAATTCAGTAAAGATCCGCTTGATATAATCCAGACAATAGGGGCGCTGAGGATGACGGGCGATCTGAACCTTCTGCCACGCGCTCAGGTTGGAATAGATCGCGTCACGGGTTTTCTGAAGATTCCTTTCCAATTTGCGGATCTCCACATCCGAGACGACCTTTTTCCCCTCCGCGATCTGACGATTTCGCAGCTCTGTCAGTTTTTGTTCCAACTCCAGTGCTGGGGCTTCAAAATCTAGAGTATTATTCATAATGGCCACAGTCTTAAGAGGGAGCCCCCTCTCACCATCATCGTAAATCAAAATATCACATAAAGCAATAACTCTATGGAATTATAATATATGGAAATAAGCTGGCATGATAACACTCTCTTTGATATGGTGTCTGAAAGACCCTGTAAGCGGCGGTCATCTGTTTTATGAAAAAGTATTTGGTTTTATTTCTTGCTTTCACCCTTTGCGGAATACCTTCCATTTTTGCAAAAACAACTTCTCCACAAACGATTTATGTTTTGGATATACGGAATCTAAAGAAGGACTGGACCAAACCGGAGAGAGCCCCGGAGATCTGGGACACCCTGCACGCTCTGGCTGCGCTACAGGGAATCGTCAACCGCGAAAAGCCCCAGCTGTACTTCGATTACTGCTCCGGGTTCGGTGTGGAAACCGATGAATTCTGGCTGGAGTGGTATCAAACTGAAGATGGCTGGCTGAAAGATACTCAACTCATTCAACTGAAAAGTGTTAAAGAAGTTTTCGATACTTTCAAAGATGTTCCCCAAGGGCTTGTCATCTATGATCCTCAGGTGGACTCTACATCCAATTTAGCTTCCACAGCCGCAGGGATATATGATCTGATCCCCGTGCGCTGGAGCGAGCAAACCAATTCCATCTGCCAAAAGCTTCTGAGCTGCTATCACTACCCTATTAAGGAAACATTCATAAACAGCGACGGCTCAAGCAAATTTACAGGAAAAGGAACCATCCCTGACATCAATATTCCCAGCACAGGGAGCGCCAAGTGCGACGCATATCTCTGGGCCATAGAGAAATATATCAAAACGGGGCTGTGCGATCCTCTTTTTTGCGGCCTATTACATTGACGCGTTCTGGATCCGCTTGCCTAACACATCCGGACCGGATATGCACACGCTTTCCAATCATGACTATTTTATCAGTCACCGTGCTTTCTTTTTCGATCTCTCGCCCTGGGCCGATGAAACTCCAAATGACGATCTTCAGCAGCCTCTGGGAGCGGATCTGTCCACCTTCCGCGCTATCATGGACGCTCTTTACCTGCAAAACGGCGGCCGCATCCTGAAAGTGGGCGGTTTCACTCCCTGGCCCTTCAAATACACGGATCATGGAGCCGTCAAATGTAAGCATGGCGGAGTCGAAACGGAATGGCAGTTTGGCAAGATCATTTCCCAATACAACGGCTATATGGAAGCGGACGCGGCCGGACTTTCCGCGATGGCCAACGCCTCTTTCCATACTCATTACCCGCTCCAGAAACGCTACACGCAGCCAAACGCCAAACCCAATTTACAAGTCTGGAAAGAAAAAGGATTTATCACCAGCGAAGGCAAAGTGAAACCGGGTCTTTATGTAGGTCACTATGTGGGCGATTATGACTCTCCGGCATGGCTCTATAAGGCTGTTCCCAATTTCTTCAATGACAAGGACCGCGGCACGGTTCCCCTGGGCTGGGCATTCGACCCGAACCTGGCGGATCGAGCGCCTATGGCTCTTGTTTATGCCTATAAAAACGCGACACCCAACGACTTTTTCATCACAGGCGACAGCGGCGCGGGGTATCTGAATCCCCGTTCTCTCACACAGCGCGACAGTGTCCCCTATCCCAGCGGATTGACCGCCTGGGCAGAACATTGCGCACGGTACATGGAACGCTGGGATATGAGCATTGTCGGCTTTATCATTGACGGCTCCGGTTACGCGTCCGGTCCGGAGGAGTTCGCGGCCTACAGCCGGTTCAGTCCGGATGGATGTGGCACCCACTACGAACGGGAATGCGGCATCCGGGCCGGTGGGATACCTGCCTGCAATGAATGGGATATTGATGCAAATCCCAAGCTGGCGGCGCGTGACATCGCCGGAGTCAGTCAAAAATATAAAGAGACTCCGGGATTTTCCTGGTGCCGTTCCATTTTGAAAAATCCGGGCTGGTATCTGCAATTATCCGAGATCCTGAAAAACGAATATCCCGACGCGCCTGTGATCATCGTGGATCCTTATACCTTCTTTGGACTGCTGAAGCTCTCCTTTGAAACCCCGTAGGAAAATGTGTTGTCACGTGGATTTACAAAACACATTGTTATTCAATAACTTATCTGTGTATATGTGTCCATTCGTGGTTCTTTTAAACCATCTGCGGGCCGGGAAATGAGTCTTTCAAGGTCAAATCTTCTTCAAGACCGTTTGCGCGGCGCGGATAGTCGTTTCGATATC
>JAFZAR010000116.1 GCA_017557085.1 Verrucomicrobiota bacterium
TCTTTATTTCAAATCCAAGAAGGTCGAAGGCGCGGACGGCCGCGAACCCTGGACCAAGCTGCCGAAATCTCCGGCACTGCCCATCCATCAGTTCATCAATGCCGTCCAGGGCAAGAAAGATGAACCGCTGCTGACTCCGATGGAAGCCGCCAAGCGCGTCGCCGTCATGGAAGCCATGTACAAAGGCAGCAAGAAAGAGACCTGGGTGGATGTCGCCTATTAGTCTTTTTTGAAGTTTTCGCATAGGTCGTATGGAATGACCATACGGCCTATTTTTTATAAAAGACTTTTACTATGCCTGAACCTTTGCTCCAGATAGAACATCTCAGCCTCGGTTTCGAGACCGATGACGGACTTTTGCGCGCGGTGGAGGATCTCTCACTCCGCATAGACACCGGCGAGATCGTTTGTCTGGTGGGCGAAAGCGGCTGCGGCAAGAGCATCACGGCCCAGAGCATCGCCCGGCTCATCCCCAGTGTCAAACATCTGGGCGGCCGTATCCTGCTGGAAGGTGTGGATACCTGCGCCCTCTCCGGGAAAGAACTGCGGGCCATCCGCGGCAAAGGAGTCAGCTACATTTTTCAGGATCCGGCTCTGGCTCTGAACCCGGCCATGACGATCGGCGCGCAGATCATGGAGGCGTTCACTCTGCATCAGCCCGAACGGGCGAACCGCGAGCAATGTGTCCGCGCGCTGGAGGAGGTGGGCATCCCCTCCCCGGAGCTGAGGGTGAACGAATATCCGCATCAGCTTTCCGGCGGAATGAAACAGCGTGTCATGATCGCGATGGCGCTGGCCTGCCGTCCCAAACTGCTGGTGGCCGATGAGCCGACGACCGCGCTGGATGTCACCATCCAGGCACAGATCCTCTGTCTGCTGAACGAACTGCGCGCCCAGTACCGGATGAGCATCTTGCTGATCACGCACAACCTGGGGATCGTCTCACAAATTGCCGACCGGGTCGCCGTCATGTACGCCGGCCAGATCGTGGAACAGGGAACCACGCGGCAGATACTGGATACCCCGGCTCACCCCTATACAAAAGCGCTGCTGGCCGCGGTGCCGAGGATCGGCTTCGATGTCAAACGGCTCCACGCCATCCCCGGCCAGGTGCCTCCCCTTTACGACATGCCCCAAGGCTGCCGTTTCCATCCGCGCTGCCATCAAGCCCGGCCCGAATGCCGTCAGATGGCTCCCGGTCTGCGAGAGCTGCCCGACGATCCCGGCCATTTCTGCCGCTGTCTTTAGAACAACGAATATTTTCGACAAGATCAATAGGATTCACAGGATTTGAATTCATCCTGTTATCTTGTAAATCCTGTCAGAATAAAAATATCTGTGTTCTTTTGTGTCCATCCGTGGTTCTTTCATAGAAAGATCCCCGGTGTGTTTCACATCGGGGATTTTTCTATTCTATTCGCTGTATTCGCTAGTTTTTAGCGGCTTCTTTTTCTTTTTGGATCCGCGCCTGATAAGCTTCTTCCGTTTCGGGGTACAGATCCTTGTCCTCTGTATTTCCCATTATCACGTCATAGCTCTTAACCAGTTCCATATTCATAGAAACTCGTACCCTATCAATTTCTTTTGTCTCTGTGTTGAATTCTACTGTTATATAATAATACGGTTCTCCCGGTTGCGCATTCCAACTGATTGAGACACGGGGTATTTCCTTTTTTATCCTGCCACCGGGTTCGATAGGACCAACTTTTTCACTGGGACGTTCTCTGTCTTTCAACAATTCTCCGAATCCTAAACGTCCGGCAATATCTTTGCTGTACTCAATGATCTCGGCCTCTGTCATTTTGTTGGTTCCATAA
>JAFZAR010000117.1 GCA_017557085.1 Verrucomicrobiota bacterium
CGTGGGGATGTTCCAGCACTACGAGAGCGAGGTCGCCCGGACGGAACGTCTGGCCAAGCGCGCTCTGGAAGCCAGTCTGCCCAAAGGTCCCGAAAGAGCTTTTACCAACGCGGTCCCAATGATGCGTACCAGCAGTGACCGCAGCTGGGGTCCACGGCGCGGACGCGGCGGCGGTTGGGCCTTCGACCGCAAGAATTCGACTGTTTTTATCCCGCTGAAAACGGCGTTGCTGCGTTTCCGTATGGCAGAGAATTCTCTGAAACTGGATGATATTGATATCCAGGTGGACGGTTTCGAGAATCTGGAACCGGCTCTGCAGCAGGCGCGCAACATCCTGATGATCACCCATAACGGAATCGAAGACTTCACTTTCAACACTCAGGAAACTCAATCCGAGACCATCGAACAGGCCATCCAGAACACCCGTATGTCCGGCCGCCTGATCGCAACGATCGCCCTGATCGTGGGCGGCATCGGCGTGATGAACATCATGCTGGCCTCCATCAGCGAGCGCATCCGCGAGATCGGTCTGCGCAAGGCGATGGGCGCGACCAATGCCGCCGTCTTCATCCAGATCATCATTGAGAGTCTGGTGCTGGCGACACTGGGAGGTCTCCTGGGACTGGCCGCTTCGTATGGAGTGGTCTATGTCATTGACTCGGTTTCCACAGGCAACGCGCCGGTGATCCACGCGGACGCGATGATCGTCTCCATGATCTTTGCCATGGTGATCGGTCTGGTCGCGGGTCTCTATCCCGCCCTCAAAGCGGCCAATCTGGATCCCATCCAGGCCCTGCGCTACGAATAAAGCTGGACAGCCGGGCATCAAACTGATAGTCTTCCCGTATGGCACAACCGTTCGATTGCGGCCATATAAAGCAATTACTTAAAGCAACTACTATGAAGAAGATTATCACGATTTTAGCCAGTATCATCCTGGCAGCCGGTCTTTCCGCGTGTAAGACGGCCTGCCCCACTACCACCAACACATCAGCCATGATGCCGCCGATGCCCGCCAAGGATCGTCCTCAGCACGTCATCCTGGTCGGCTTTGACGGTCTGAGCGGCAAGTGCATCCGCGACGGCATCAACGCCCCGACCATCCGCGAGCTGATGGCCAACGGCTCCTACACTTTGGACAGCCGTTCCATCCTGCCCTCCAGCAGCGCCTGCAACTGGGCCAGTATGTTCATGGGTGCCGGCATCGAGACTCACGGCTACACCGTCTGGAACTCCAAGGAACCCGATCTGAAAGCGCGCGAGCTGACGGAAAACGGCCGTTTCCCCGACATCTTCTGGGCCTATAAAAAGAAGAACCCGAACGCCGAGATCGGCTATATCTATGAATGGGACGGCATGAACTTTGTCAGCGATTCCGCCGCCACCGATTACCGTGTACAGACAGCGGCCACCAACACCACCGCGACCGTCGTCAATTACATCAAAGAGAAGAAACCCAATTTCTGCGCCGTTGCCTATGACAACCCGGATCATGCCGGTCACACCAGCGGATGGGATTCTCCTGAATATGTCGCGACAGTGGCCGAATTGGATAACAGCTTGAAACAGATCCTCAACGCGGTGGAAGAAGCCGGCATCATGGACGAGACTGTCATCATCGTCACCTCCGACCACGGCGGCATTGATAAGGGGCACGGCGGAATGACCATGAACGAGATGGAACGCCCGGTCGTGTTCTACGGCAAGAACATCAAGAAGAACTTCCAGATCACCGACAGCACGATGGTCTATGACATCGCGCCCACTATCGGCTATATGTTCAACGTGGAGCCGCCTCAGGTCTGGACCGGCCGTCCTATCCTCTCTATCTTTGAGAAGCGATAGAGCATAAATAAAACTTTCAGAACAGGGTAGATCATTCTGCCCTGTTTTTTTATTTCTCTCTGTTCGTGTTTTAGGTTTTACTTTCCTATCACGAAACTTATATATTGGTTCTGGATTTGGTTCTCCTGAATTGAATTTGCAAAAATAGAGTCTTATGTCTTTAAAGAAAAATAAATCCATAGACACAGAAACGAATCAGCAAGGATATGTATATATACTTACAAATCCTTCATTCAAAGATGATTGGGTAAAAATAGGCAAAAGTGCGCGTCCTGTGGATCTTC
>JAFZAR010000118.1 GCA_017557085.1 Verrucomicrobiota bacterium
AGGGTGAAGGCATTGGCGAATGGCTGAAGATCGTTGTGCAGTTTCTGTTAGGCGCGATCTTGGTTTCTTATTTATATTTTGATGATGATGTATCCTTTTTGTTGAAAGAGATCATGCTGCCTTTTAACAAGAATCCCATCATGCCGGTCGGTGTCATTTCCACCATCATAGGAGCTGTGATTGTGATACTGGCTGTTTTCGGCAGCAGCAATGCGGTGAATTTGACTGATGGACTGGATGGTCTGGCTATCGGATGTTCATTGATCTGCGCGACTGTTTTTCTGGTGATCACTTATGTGACGGGACGTGTGGATTTTTCGGAATACTTGAATTTGACTTATGTGGAAGGCGCTTGTGAGCTGACGGTCTTTTGTTCGGCTCTATGCGGTGCCTGTTTGGGTTTTCTTTGGTTTAATTGTCATCCGGCTCAGGTGTTTATGGGAGATACCGGATCCTTGGCCATTGGCGGTACATTTGGAATCATGGCCGTGCTGGTGCATCAGCCGTTCATCATTGTGATCGCCGGCGGTGTGTTTGTGCTGGAGATCCTTTCATCCGCGATGCAGCGTTATTATTTCAAAGCGACCCGGTTGATGACTGGTCAGGGCAAACGTCTTTTCAAGATGGCTCCTTTCCACCATCATTTGCAGAAATCGGGCTGGAAAGAGACTCAAGTCGTTACGCGCCTTTATATCATTGCGGTCATTTTTGCATTGTTGGCATTAGCAACATTAAAGATCAGGTAGTGAGAATGGATATCAAAAACAAACAGATCGTTATTCTCGGTTTGGGAGGCAGTGGTGAAGCCGCTGCCCGGCTAGCTCTTCAACAGGGAGGGAAGGTTTTTGTTTTTGATGAAAGCTGTTCCGAAACAGTTCTGAACAGAGCACAAAAGCTGATGGACTTGGGCGCGAACGTGGAATGCGGATGCCAGACCGCTCCGCAAATCAAAGCCGATCTTGTTGTGATCAGTCCCGGAGTTTTGCCCCAAGGTATCCTGGGCAGATATGCCGTGGGCTGTGGTGCGGAAGTGCTTTCTGAACTGGAATTTGGATGGAGCTTTATGAGCGATCTGCCACTGATCGCCATTACTGGAACAAATGGAAAGACCACAACCACAGAGCTTTGTTCTGCAATTTTAAATGGAAACGGTCTGACGACTTGCTCATCGGGAAATATAGGATATCCCGTTTCCTCATTGGTGGCACAGGCTGGACAGATGAGAATGAATGTTTTTGAAGTAAGTTCCTTCCAGTTGGAACACATTCATTTATTCCATCCAAGAGTGGGTATCTTGACCAATATCACTCCGGATCATTTGGAACGTTATGATTCTTTTGAGGACTATGCGCGGGCCAAGTTGAATTTATTCAGTCAGCAGACTGCGGAGGATTGGGCTGTGGTCCAGTGGGATGCTTTGCAGATCATCCGGAAACATATTCCCGATTTTGCATTCCGTTCCAAGCTGGTCACTTATAGCGCGGAATCTCTGGAGTCTGATATCATCCTGAAAGACGGCTGGATCGTTTGCAGGGGAAAGGATGGTTTAGAGTCCGGGGATTGGCTGGAAGTGAAGCATTTGAAATTGCTGGGCAATCATAATGTGGAAAATGTGATGGCTGCCGTTACCGCTGCTCACGTCATGGGAGTTCCGCTGACGGATGCGGTTCGCTGTGCCTCTGCATTCCTGCCTTCAGGTCACCGGTGTGAACTGGTGGGTGAGTTGGACGGAGTGCGGTATATTGATGACTCAAAGGCGACGAATGTGGATGCCGTCCGTCAAGCACTCAAGATGATGCCGCCCGGTCAAAAGACATGGTTGATTGCCGGAGGAAAAGACAAAGGATTTGAGTTTGACGGATTGGAAGACCTGCTTTCCACACGTGTCCATGAAGCAATACTGATCGGAGAAACTCGCCGCAAGATACGTGGACAATGGCAGAAGTCCGTTCTTTGTTCCTACGCGGATTCTTTGGAAGGAGCCGTCAGATATGCGGCCGGTTTCGCAGGAAAGGAAGAGGTCGTTTTACTGTCTCCGGCATGTTCCAGTTTTGATATGTTTAAGAGCTATGCCCATCGAGGGGATGTGTTCAAAAAGACCGTAGCTCAGCTGATAGATGAAAGGACATTGAAAAAGTAAAAATTTTTTTAAAAAAATAACGATTCGTCTCGATTTTCTTGGGTAAGAGATTGACTAACGAATCACAAGATATATAAAATAAGAACAGACGATAATATGAGTCAGAATAATCAAAATACATTCGAACAACAAGGCTCCCGACTGCAGCAGCTTTCCAAGAGCAGAAAATCCAACTTGGCGGTTGCTGTTTTCGCGATCCTGGCATTCCACGCCGCTGTTTTCGGCGGCTTATTGATCCAAGGCTGCAAGCCTGAACCTCCGACACCAAATGATAATAATGCTGCGACTAATCAACCGGGGGCTCTAGTGGTTCCTGAGGAAGATCCAATATTTACCGATCCTCTTGGAGTATCATCCAACACGGTTGCTGAATTGCCGCCGCCTGTCCAGCCGCAAGGCGAGACGAATGTGATTGCCAGTGCCATTCAGCCGGTTTTTCCGATTCCGGAACCGCCGCCTGTAGTCACCACGACGAATGCGGCCGCTCCAACAGAATCGAAAGCTGCGCCCGCCGCAACAGAATACCTGGTTGTGCAGAATGACAGTTTTTATTCTATCGCTAAGAAGTTCCCCGGTGTCAGTGTGGCCGATATCAAAGCTGCGAATCCGGATGTGGATCCCACCAGAATGAAAGTGGGACAAAAACTGGTGATCCCCGCGCCTAAAGAGACACCTGCTAAAACAGGAGAGACCGCAAAGGCCGCTGAGGCGGATTCCGGGAATACCTATACAGTGGTTGCGGGAGATAATCTGACAGTGATTGCTAAAAAGTATAAGATTACGGTGGCAGAGCTGAAGAAGGCCAATAAGATGACAACGGACCGCATCAATGTGGGCCAGAAATTGCAGATACCTGCCGCTTCAACAGCCACATCTGCTGCCAAGACAGGGTCCGCACCAGCAACTGCAAGCAGTAGTGCGCCAGCGGCTCCTGCCACTGCACCTGCTTCTGCTCCGGCGGCATCAGGAGCTCCGGTCGTGC
>JAFZAR010000119.1 GCA_017557085.1 Verrucomicrobiota bacterium
ACAAGGCACTAAAGGCACTCCAAAAATCAATGGAATGGAGGGATTTGGAACTATATCCATCCAAATGATAGACAGTGTTATCAGTAATGAAATCAATATGGATTTTATAATAGAATTGAAAAATTCTTTCCGTGCAAAAGACTTTTGTTTCTTGGTCCAATTATTTCTAAATTTTTCAAAATCATTTGGAGGAGCAATAAACATTTCATATAGGACCTTTCTCAGAATGATTACCGATTCATCAGAATCCTCGATACTCTTTTTCTTTTTAAGAATCTTATCCCAAAAACGTAAAAATCCTGTTATGTAATCACGAACATCACTAAAATTTAGAAAAAAAAGGACACGTCTTTGTTTATAAAAATCAACAACCCACTCTTGACCTGATCTTACATTGTGATGCAATCTTTTTCTTTTATAGTAAAGCCATTCTTTCGGTGTTATTTCGACAAAAAGAGGATATTTTAGCTGAACATTTTCATCCTGAAAATACATTCTGTCTATTAGGTTCAAAAATTTTTCACCTAATTCTTCACCAAAAAAATTTTTTATGATTTCTGTGCCTTTTTCAACTTTATCTCTCGTTAGTGAACAAACAAACAATATATCTACTTCATCGAATCTTTTGCCCATTGGATATAACTCCACCTATTATTCTTCATTTGTATGATCTGCCATACTTCTGATAACCATTTTATTTCTAATTTTTATTCTTTCTAAATTGGCAATAGTATTAATGATCTTATTGATTTGTAGAAACAAGCCAGGGATGAATCTCTTCCCATTCCTTGACACGGATATGGTAGTTTGTTCCCAAGTTGGTAGAACTCCCCTCCAAAGGCAATTGGATCGCCAGACGATCTCCTGTAAAGCGGGTATCCGGATGGAAAGTCACCTTGCCGCCGACCAGCATTCCGGAGTAACTGAGCGCGTTTGTGAAAATAATTTCGCTGTAAGGCGCATAGATACGCGCACAGAGCAGAGTATCCGGATTTCCCATGAAAATGAGTTTCTGCTCGGTATTGGTACCGCCCCATATCGTCAGGCGCTTCCAATTCTTTTCAACCGCGGCAAAGGATTTCGCACCCAATGTCATATCCGCCGCCGGAAACAGTGTCAGCTCCGATTTTTCTTCCATCGTTACAGGCGGTTCCGCCAGAACATAACCGGCAGGAATACGCAAATTCACCACGGCACCCGTTTTCAAAATGATCGGATAGAGTTCCGCAGCGGTGATTTTATAATCCCCGGAGGCATCAAACTGGTAAACCATCTGCGGAGCCTCCTCTGTCCCGATGTTGACGATGGGCGCGTCTTTGCAATTCGCCTCCGCGGGACCTGACTTCGGAGGAAACAAAGCCCAATTCAGCCGTGTCAATAAATGATTGGTTTCATATCCCCAAACCGCGTTAGTGAGGAATCCCTCACTTCCAACTTTAAGGACATCCGCCGGGATCTGAACGGGATTAGTTTGGATCAGATTGGTATCTGTTTCCAATGGGAGCTGCAATCCCTGCGGCAAATAAGAAGAAGCCAGTGAATAGGTTCCCTGAATAACATTGCTGCCTTTGAAAGAATCTATATTAGGGTAAGCGGCGGAAATGACCCGGACACCGTCATTCGCGTTCGTATCTGTCCCCGCGATATTGGTACCGGCAACAATCACATTCCCTAAGAAATCCAGTTGTCTGGAAGCGATCAGTTCGCCCTGCAAAAATCCTTTATGCGAAAAAGTCTCATACTCCGTTTTTATCCGCAGGAGCCGTATCAAAGGATTCGTCCCATTCAATGGATAATATCCGCCCAGAGCATAGATCTCCATCTCCGCGTCAGAAACAGGATGGAATCCCGTCACATAAAAGGCCCGCCCCTCATCCAGCGGTTCCGGTTCCGCCAGTATCGTCAGCCCACTGTTCGTGGGAAATCCCCAGTATTCATAGCGCCCATCATTCGTGATCCAGCGGCTCTTCAGAGCATCGGATGAAGGAGCCGTCTCGCGGATAGTGGGGATCGTCTTTTGTGAAATCAGATATTGAACAGTTTCATTCGCTCCGGATTCCGCGGCGGTCAATGCCAACTGCTGCTGCATAGCCGCCATTTCGACACGAGTCTGCCCCGACACCAGAGCGATGAAGGATAATATCGTCACTGATGTCAGCAGCAAAAGCG
>JAFZAR010000120.1 GCA_017557085.1 Verrucomicrobiota bacterium
CATCTGCGCCGGAATGGCAGGTGCTGTCAATGACGCTGACAAAGAACGTGTAAAAAAAGCCATCATTTCTGTTTTCGGCACTGTTTACACGGTGGTCTGCAGCGATCTGCAAACACCTCTCTACGCGGCGGAGATCCCCGAAGGCAGTTTCCCCGTTCTCGTGCTGAGCGGCACAGGAAGCTGCTGCTACACAGAATCTTCCGATGGTCTCCACACCTATAAATCCGGCGGATGGGGACATCTGCTGGGTGACCGCGGCAGTGCGTACCAGATCGGGATCCGTTCTCTGCGGACTTGTCTGACTCTGCTGGATACGACAGGAGAACTCCCCGTGCTGGGACAAAGACTCCTCGCCTTTCAGCTGCTGAACTCACCTGAAGACTGGATCAACTGGTCACTGAAAGCCGCCAAAAGCGACATCGCCCAGTTGTCACAAATCACCGGCGAATGCGCCGCGAACGGCTGTCCGGTCTCTCTGAAAATTTTGAAAGGCTGCGCCGCGGAACTGGCGGCGGACGCTCTCGCCTGCTGCAGAAACTATCGGAAGGAAAACAGGGAAGCCTCTCCCGTCTTTCTCCTTTCCGGCGGACTGCTGAAAAAGAGCGAGATCTATCAGCGGCTTGTTTCCGAAGAGATCACCCGTGAGATTCCTCAGGCCAAGATCACCCCTCTTGAGACCGAAAGCGTCCATGGTGCCGTAAAAAAGGCACTGGCTCTGCTGGGAGAATCCGTCCATCTGCAAGATGCTTTTTCTGATAACAACGTCATCCAGCCTTCCCCGGCTGCCAGCTCGGTCACAGAACAGCGCAACCCGCGCTCTATGCACCTGAGCGAGCTGAGCGTGGCCGACGCGGTACAGCTGATGATTGACGAGGAACAATATATCACCCAGGCCATACAGACCCAGAAAGAGGCTATCGTCCGTCTGGTGGAAGTCGTCTCGAACGCCTTCAAGAACGGAGGCCGTCTGTTCTATGCCGGTGCCGGCACCAGCGGCCGTCTGGGTGTGCTGGATGCCAGCGAGTGTCCTCCCACCTTTGGTGTCAATCCGGAACAGGTGCAGGGCATCATCGCCGGCGGTTACGAAGCGCTGTGGCGCGCCAGTGAAGGTGCTGAAGACAGCCCACAGAGCGGTGAAGGCGCCGCCATCAGCCGCGGCATCACAAAACGGGATGTCGTCATCGGCATCGCCGCCAGCGGTACAACTCCTTTTGTGCAGGGAGTTCTTTCCCGTTCCAAACGAATAGGCGCGTTCACAACGCTGCTCTGTTTCAATCCTAACCGCAAACCCTATCCCGAAAATGAACCGGATATGGTGCTGGCGGTACCAACCGGCCCGGAGATTCTCACCGGTTCCACACGCCTCAAATCCGGCACGGCCACCAAGGTGATTCTCAATATCATCACCACACTGAGCATGGTCCAGATCGGCAAAGTCATGAGCAATCTGATGATAGATGTCCGCGCGACGAACGTGAAACTGCGCGACCGCGCCATCCGCATCTTCTGCCAACTGACTGACTGCTCCCGTGAAGAGGCTCAGGCCGCTCTGGAGGCAAATGAGTGGAATATCCGCCGCGGCATCCAGGCGTTGAAAAAAGCCCACTGATGTTTTATCGCTTTTTACTCACTCTGACCCTCGCATTCTGTGTCGGCGTTTCTCAGGCGGAATCCCGCCGCGCGGAGCTTTCCCCGGAAAATCTGCCCTCGGATACGTATGCCTATCTGTCCGTGGACAGCGTGGAAGATGCCCTGAGTGTTTTCAAGACGACCCCCTGGGGACGGATGATCGAATCCGAGGAATTTGCTCCGTTCTGGCAGGACAGTCTGGCCAAGTTCGACCGCAAGATCATTGCTCCACTGCAAAAGGAGCTTCGTATCCGGTTCGCGGACTATGTCTCTCTTTTTGACGGACCGATGATCACTGCCCTGATCCCGTCCGATAATCCCAACGTCATCCTCAATGATTCCTGCCTGATCCTGGCTGAAACCCGTCAGGACGCGCAAAAGCTGGAGAGCTTTCTCCAAACCATGACCTCCGCCTGGGAAAAGGACGGACTGGAAGTACCCCTCACCAACATTGCTCAGGTAGATTTCCGCCGTTTTCGTGTCACGCGCGAAACGCTGAACGCCTTTCTTCAGCAGCTGGGCGCGCCGCAGGAAAGCATGTTCGCTCCCAAAGAAACACTCCCCTCGCTGGATCTCTGGATGGGCATCCGAAACCGGATCCTGATCATCGCGCTGGGCGATCTCTCCGTGGCGCAAAAGACTCTTCTCTCTCTGGACGGGAAAGCGGAACGCCTCAAATCCCTGCCGGCTTATGTGGAACAACGTCCTCATTTCAAAAAGAGCGGCCGTGATTCTCATCCCATCGGACATATCTGGATCCAACCGCCGCCCGTCATCAAAGCTCTTCAAGAGGTTCTGGATCGTTCCATGACTATTCTGGAGGATCAGACGGAAGCCGAAGGCAAAAAGCTCAACCCCTTCTTTCCCAATCCATCCCAGCTGTTTCGGGCTTTGGCTCTGGACAGTATCACTTCCATCGGCATCGTAACGGAGACGGCTTCCGGCGGTCTGAGCACTCGCGTCCACATCAACTGTCCGGCCTCCAAACGCGCCGGCATCACACAGTTGCTGAACGCTGCCCGGACAGATGACTGCCGCACTCCGGAGTGGATGCCCGGCAATGCCCTTTCCTGCGCACGGCTGAGACTCGATCTGCCCAAAGCGATCCAGATCCTGGACTCTGTC
>JAFZAR010000121.1 GCA_017557085.1 Verrucomicrobiota bacterium
CAAGCTGGCAAAACAGATGAACGCCTATAAACTGCCCGGCGTGACCTTCGCTCCCTATCACTACACCCTTGGAAAAAACAACTATCATGGTGTGATCGTACAATTTACAAAGCCGTCAACAGCTCCTCTCATGCCCATCAATTTCTACGCCCTGGAAGCGATTAAGAAAGTCCACGGGCGAGACTTGTATCAGGAATCCGTCAAACGCGGAAAAACATGGAATCTGTTCGATAAACTTTGCGGCGGCACCGGCATCCGCAATCGCCTGGCCAAAGGTGTCCCGGCTAAGGATATTGTTGCCGCCTGGAAAAAAGACGAAACTCAATTTAAAAAAGACCGTGAAAAATATCTGCTTTATGAATAAAAAATACTTTGTTTTATACACCTCCTGGATAAGTGCTTGTATACTGTTTCTGCTGGCGCTGGCCACTGTCACCGCCGAGGAAACCAACGAGATGACCCTGCGCGGCAAATATCCGTTCTGGAACCGCGGTGATATCAGTTCTATCCATATTGCCCAGACTCTGGCCGGTTCTTACGCTTTCATGTCCACAGAACGCTCCGGCGTACTGGTGGCTGATGTCAGCGACCCCTGGACTCCCAAAATGTGTACCGTTTTCGACACACCCGGTCTTGCCGTTTCGTGTCATGTAGATGCCCCCTATCTCCTGGTCGCGGACAGCACAAAAGGACTGAGCATCGCCAACATCGAGAACATCGCCTATCCGGTCAATCTGGGGAGCTATCCGGCTAAACTTGCCATCATGGATGTTTATTCCAAAAACGGCTATGCTTTTATCACGGATGTCTCCTTTGGGCTGATCGTCCTGGATATGAAGGATCCCAAGTCACTCATCAAAGTGGCAGAATTGCCCCTGCCGGGACAAATCACCGCGCTGACGGTCGTCAGCAATACCGCTTACATTGCCGCTGGCGATAGTGGTGCGCATCTGGTGGATATCTCCAACCCGGAGAAACCGGAACTTCTTTCCACGGTAGATACTCCGGGCTTCGTGAACATGGTCCAGGTCAACAATAATAAAATGTGCATCTCCGATTACACGGACGGCATCTACATCGTCAATATCTATGATCGCAAAGCTCCTCAAGTCGTCAGTCATTATGACAAATTCAAAAACATTTACAGTATTCTCCTGAGTCTGGACGGCAACAAACTCTATGTGGCCGCAGGACCAGAGGGGCTGCACTTTCTGGACATCAGCAATCCCCTGGAACCGAAGGAAACGCATTCGGTCGATATCACCGGAACCTGCTGGGATCTGGCTATCACAGAAACGGAAGAATATCTCTTTGTGGGCTGTTACGATGACGGGCTCAAGATCGTAAGTCTGTCCGAAGACAGCCCTGTGGAAGTCATTGCCGAACTGGGGATCGAAGGCTCTGTCGAATCGCTCGTCATGCAGTCGGATAAACTTTTCCTCGCGGACGGTCTGGGCGGTGTCAAAATCATCAATGCCAGCGACACCTATCGGCCAAGGCTCATCTCCGAAATCAAAACTCCCGGCATGGCCATGCAGGTCATTCCGGATGGACGTTTTGTTTATGTGGCCGATTATCAGGGACTGGTCATTCTGGATATCTCGGATCCAAAACGCCCGGAAATCTACTGCAAACTGGAGACGGAAGGCCCCGCACGCAGCGTTTGCCGCTACAAGAAATTCATCTTTCTGGCAGACGGGAACGCTATCCAATCCGTGAATGTCAAAGATCTGGATGTACCCATTCTCTCAACACGTCTGGATCTGGGCTGTGAAGTCCGAAAGCTCTATCTGAACAAAAAAGACCTTTTCGTCATCACAGAAAAAGATATGCAGATTTACAGCATCAGCAATCCCCGTGCACTGAAGCGGATCAATAAGACCGAGATCACCGGCAATTTCATGGACGTGTTCACTTTGGGGGATCATGCCTATCTGGCGGATTATGACAAAGGACTGACCATTGTAGATATCCACAACCTGAAAAAGCCCACAGTCGTTTCCGTCTGCAAGACTCCCGGCAATCCCCGCGGAGTCTGGGTCTCCGGCAACTACGCATACATAGCCGACTTTGAAAATGGACTGCAATTAGTCAATATAAAGGATTCCGCTGAACCGTTCCTGGCCGGTACTTATGAAACCACCGGCGATGCCCATGCCGTGTACTTCCTGGGGAAATTCGCGTTCATCGGTGATGGCCGCGCTGGAATGCGTATCTATTCTTCGGATATCAAAGATGTGGATGAAAACGGCATCATCCGAACACTCCAGCGTGAGGGTAAAGTCGGCAAGAGCGATATCGGTGTCATATTCTAATACAGATGAAACGTACATATATCACCCTGTTTCTATTGCTCATTTCCTGCTTTCTGTTCACAGCCTGCAGAATGGATAAGGACTACTCCATGCGGACAGGTTCCTATCAGGCAGAGAATTTGAAGACCACTACTTTTCTGGAGATCACCGTCTATAAATACGGCAGTATCTCTCCCGTGTTTTATCTGGGAGATCTTCGCATGCTCAAGGGAGATTACCGCGGGATGCTGAAAATCGACAACCCGACCTTTTCGGAAGATGCACTGGTGGAGCTGCTGGATGAAGATAAAAAACTCATCCACGAACACGAAGCTCAGTTCTGGGAGCACCCGGATGATGACGACCCGATGCTGGAAGTGCTGATCCGCCGCGGTGCCAAGTTCAAATACCTGACAGTGGATAAAGTCATTGTCCCCTACGACGAAAACATCGCCTGGGTCAAAATAAAGAAACAATATTTCCGTTTCTATCACGACCGGATCATCCGCCCAGGAGATAAAAACTATAAGGGAACCCCACTCACCATTTTGAAATAAAATACAAAGGCCACTCTTTTCAGAATGGCCTTCTTGTTAAACAAACTACTTTAATCAGAATTGATTATTGATTTCCACCGCCACGGCGCTGAGGACGATTTCCGGGGTTACCGTTGCCGCCACGTTGACCGGGACGACCATTATTGCCACCCATGCGCGGACCGTTCATCATGCCCGGACCTCTGGAGCGCATTTCTTCCTGATACTTCTTGTACAGGTCTTCGCCCAGGATCTCTTTCAGCTTGGCTTCAGATTCGGTGCGGTTCTTCTGCATGGCCTCACGACGTTCATCGTTCGTAAGTCCCTGCATCTTGGTGAACATTTCCTGCATAGACTTCTGCTGCTCTTCGTAGAAAGCAGTCAATTTTGTCTTCTGATCATCCGTCAGTTCCAGTTTCTTGGCAATGTCTTCAGCCTGCTGGGCCGGAGTCATTCTCTGCTGGAAGTTATTACCGGGACCGAAGTTGCGGGATTGTTCCTGATATTTCTTATACAGATCCTCGCCCAAAACTTCTTTCAATTTGGCTTCCTGTTCCGTGCGGAGCTTCTGCATGGCTTCACGACGTTCGGTCTGGCTCATGCTCTGGCTCTTCTGACGCAGCTCAGTCGTAGCTTTCTCGTTCTCTTCCAAGCAGGTTTTCAGCTTGGCTTTCATATCATCGTTCAGCTCCAGCACTCTCGCGATTCTGTCCACGCGCTGATCCAGTGTCATAGCCTGAGGGCCTTGGCCGGGACCACCCTGACCACCTCTGAACCCGCGGGTCATATTGGTGGTATAGGTCTTGTACTGATCTTCGGTCAGGATCTCTTTGATTTTCGCATCCTGTTCGGTGCGAATCTTTTGCATCGCTTCCTGACGTTCGGAGCGATCTTTGCCGTTCAATTCTCTCATCGCGGCAGCCTGTTCATCGAACACGGCTTTGAGTTTGGTCTGCTGTTCTTCTGTAAGTTTCAGAGAATCAGTGAGCATCTTCACACGCTGTTCAGAGCTCATAGCCGAGGGCATGACCATCTGAGGGGCGCGACGCTGCTGACGATTGGCCTGCTGAGCCTGGAGATCTGTCACGGCAAACGCTCCACAAGCGGTTATAACTGCAATAATTAGAGAGATTTTCTTCATATCTTTTCTGTATTCGGAGTTTATATATTCATTCGTAAAGGAGGTTCTCAATGGAACACCTACACAATTATTTAAAAACCAAATCTCTCAAAAAGTTTCACATTTTTCGCAAAAAAAGAAACGGTCCTACTGCAATAGAACCGTTTCTCATTGAATACAAAAGACTTATTACTTTACGATCAATCCACGGACAGAAGTCTCAAAATTCTGATAGGCTCGATAATCCCCCGTGAACCAGAGCAGACAGCTCTCCATTCCGTGTTTGCGGGGAACATAGGGCCGCAGATTGTCTGCCGGTGAATTCCGGGTCACTGCCGTCCAGGTCCATTTCTTGCCACCATCCTTCGTTTCTCCCTGATAGAGTTCACGATGGATAGTCCTCGCGCCGGTGATCGGGTTGAACTCGCTGCTGATATAGACACGCTGCGGATGCTCCGGGTCGAAGGTCGCACCACCCACATAATCGTCCTCGCCTTTGTAAAGCTGAGCCCCGGCATGGGCGATCTCACGGGAATCCCACTTTTTCGCCGACTGATCCCAGCTGGCGTAGAAGTAGCGGATGTCCCCTTCTTTGGCTTTGACGGTATGAAGGATGATCGGACTGCCCTGAGCATCGTAGGAAATATCCCATATCCAGGCCCGGCCGTCCTTCGTTCCTTCCGGCTTGGGATAAGCGGAACCAAACGGATAGACCACTGTTCCTCGCTCCGTAGGCAGCGGAGCCATCTGTTCCAATATACCCAGAGGCTGACCATCGGTTCCGATGACCGCACCGCTCTGGATGCTCACATGATAAACGGAATTATCCACCATGCGCGGATGTCCGTCCGTGAAAAGGATATCAATGCGGTCCCGTCCATTGGAGGCATACTTCGCGTAAGGCCGATCCTTGTGATAAAGCAAGTGGATCGGTTCGTTCCAGGTAGCACCGTTGTCCTCGGAGATCAAAAGAGTCGGATTCCAATTCTCGCCGCGGATGAAGTTATAGACACGATCCGGTTCATTCTGAAGCTGGAAAGGATTATTGTAACAGACCTTGCCGCGGAACTTCTTCGCGCTCCAGTCCACAGCAATTTCTTCACCCCAATCTTCTTGATTCCGTGGATCTTTGACCTTGGCGTAGCGCATATACATAACATCCCTCGATCCATGAGTAGAATAGAGCACAGCCAGACGGCCGTCAGCCAGCTCCAAAAAGCCCGGCACATCGTGATCATCCCGTTCCCGCCAAGAGCTTAAAACACTTTCAGTCCGTTCATTTGTCTTCAAATCATAGCAGGTCACACAGACCGCCCCGTCCGAACGAACATAGCCGGCATAAAGAAAACCATCCCGAACGATCGCGCGGGGATCATTGTACCACGTCCAGGCACCGGAAGGAGCGATCTCCACGCCTGCTGCCTGAGCAGCCGACTCCAAATCCTGGATCCGTAAATTGCGCCAGCGGATCTCCCGTCCGGCCTCTGACTCTGAGCCGATGCTATGCACCTGCAAAGCGATGAAGCCACAGCTGTCCAGATCGTCCTGTAAATCCGCCACGGGAATATCGTTGAGCCAGGTCTTTAAACGGTCGCCCTTCGCTTCCACACGAACCTTGTTCCATTCGTTTTGACGAAACGCCGCCTGAGCTACCGGCTTGTCCTTCAGATCATAGAGCCACGCCCGTCTCCCCTCATCATAAATACCGCACGACCAGGCACGGGCGGAAGGATCGATCTCGATCTGATAACCATGTACACGACCGGCCGGGACATTCCAGTTCTTTCCGTTCCAGGTATAGGTATGCGGCATCGGGAAACAATGACTGCGGATCTGCACTCCGGAATTCATCCGGGTATCCACCTTGTATTCATACTCCAAAATAAAATCGCTGTAGTCGCGCGTTGTA
>JAFZAR010000122.1 GCA_017557085.1 Verrucomicrobiota bacterium
GCCATTTTGGAAGTTGGCCCGGATCAGGTCTATCGTTTTGGGAGTGCCGTGGAGCGCGGTTTGTAGAGCGGCCTCAAAATCCCAGGGGATGCCGTGTTCCAGCGCGAAGACGTTTGCTGTTCCTGCCGGGATCAGTCCCAAACGTGGATGGCGATTTGCGCGCATGAGACCGTTGATGACCTCATACAGAGTGCCGTCACCGCCGACAGCGATGACGAGTTCAGCACCGTTGTCCGCCGCCTTTGCCGCCAGCTCCGTCGCGTGGCCCGGCCGTTCGGTGGGCATCAGAGTGACATCACTCAGACGCTCTATTTTCCGGCGCAGGGCAGCGGCTTTTTCACCGCGCGCGGCAGGGTTATAAATAAGGCAGGCGGTCATCGTGGAATGTTTAGGAATTTTTCGGAGCCAGTCCCCAGACATCCTCGATCATCGCGTGACCGGTCGGGTCATAGGCCAGAAGCTCCTGCCGGGTATAGGGGGCATAATCGCATCCGCAGAAATACATACAGCTCAGCTCGGCGAAGTATTCCAGCGCATTGGTCATCACATAGGGGCCATCCAGAATGACACTGTCATGACGGGCAGCTTTCTTGTAAAGACCGAGTTCTTTGGCATGCTCCCAGGCTTTAACGATCTCCGGTTTGTCTTCCGGCCACTGCTCCAGATGATAGGCGTGGGAAAACTCATGGACGAGGACTTTGAGCGACCAGAAATCGGAAAGCCAATCGTAATTCGAGGCGGAATAGATGACCACGCTGGAGGCCATGCGCGGATCAAGGTAGCTGTAAAATTCAGGAGCGTTCTTCTGGTGATACTCGCCGCCGGAATCGTAACCGCCGTACTTCGTATCTTTGCCGCCCATCAGAAACAGCTTGATATTTTTGAAAACGGGATGGGAACTTTTTGGAAAAAGATCCAGCATCCGCTGAAGCTGGATGATGAGTTTCTTCTCCGCGCGCTCAGCCAGCAGGGGATTTCCTTCTGGGAGTTCCTTCTCGACCAAAAGCGGCCACTGGAGCGCTTTCTTTTCGATGTAATCACGGGGCGGATGGTTGAAGTCCGCCCGTGATGAAGGATCCTCCATGTACTTCTTGATATCGTCGAAGGGAGTCTTCACTATTTCAGTTTCAGATCTCCGTTCAGCGTGTAGATGTGACCCGGCTGTGTCTTGAATTTAGCGGTCTTGCCGCCGTAGCGGACAGAGCATTCTTTGCCGGCCAGCGAGAGAATGCCGGCTTCCACCAGTTTGCCGTCGGCCCAGCAGAGATTGACCTCGAAACCGCCGCGGGCGCGCAGTCCGCCGACAGAACCGCCGCGCCAGGCATCGGGCAGAGCCGGGAGCAGGTTGAGACCTTCGCCGGTGTGGCTTTGCAGGAGCATCTCGAACACAGCGGCGCATCCGCCGAAGTTGCCGTCTATCTGGAAGGGCGGATGATTGTCGAACATATTGGGCAGCGTGCAGCGTGCCAGAAGCTGCTGGAGATTGCGCCAGGCCAGATCCGCGTCTTCAAAGCGCGCGGCAAAGTTGACGACCCAGGCACGGCTCCATCCGGTACCGCCGCCGCCGTTGTCCAGACGGGTGTCCAGGCTCTTGCGCAGAGCCGCGGCCAGTTCCGGTGTTTCACGCAGGGAAATCTGATGCCCCGGATGCAGACCGTAGAAGTGCGACATGTGACGGTGACCGGGTTCGGCGTCTTTGTAGTCCTCCACCCATTCCTGGAGACGGCCGTCTTTAGGGCTGATCTGCAGAGGAGCGAGATTGTTCAGTGCTTTCCGGATCTGTGCCACGAAGTCTGTTTCAAAATTGTTTTTGCCGCCGTCCAGGATCTTTGCCGCGTCCAGGCAGTTCACGAACAGATCGTGGATAATCATCAGATCCATAGTCGCCGCGTAGGTGAACTGACTGCGTGAGCCGTCCGCGCGGACAAAAGTATTTTCCGGTGAGTGGCTGGGGTTCGTGACCAGCTTGCCCGCGACCGGTGAATCCGCCGGAGCCGGGATAAGAAAATCGAGGATGAACAGCGCGGCATCTTTCATGATGGGCCAGGCGCGGTCACGGAGAAATTCCGTGTCTTGCGAGTAGAGATAGTGCTCGTAAGGGTGACGCGCCATCCAGGCGGCGGCCATCGGCCAGACTCCCCAGACACCATCCACGGCGGCGGCTCCGCGCCAGAGATCGGTATTGTGATGGGCGACAAAACCGCGCGCGTTGTAATATTGTTTGGCGGTCTCGGCACCGGTCACACGCAGATCGTCCAGCATATCGAAGAGCGGTGTGTGGCACTCAGCCAGGTTGCCCACTTCCGTCGGCCAGTAGTTCATCTCGATATTGATATTGATGGTGTACTTGCTGCCCCAGGCGGGAACGGTGTCTTTGTTCCAGATGCCCTGCAGATTTGCCGGTTGTGTGCCGGGACGGCTGGAGCCTAAAGTCAGGTAGCGGCCGAATTGGGCGTAGAGCATATTCAAATGCGGATCGCTGTGAGCGCCGCGGCTTTCCGTGATGGCCTTGATGCGCTGATCGGTGGGCTGTTTCATCGCGTCTTCCGGTTTAATGAAGGATGCCGGAGCCGCTTTTTGGCCTTTTTCTTCTTCGAGCTTCTTGATGTCGCCGGGTTCCAGCGAGAGAGTGACACGGTTCATCTTGTCGGCGTGTTCCGCCGTATGATCGCCGCGCAGAGCGAGGTAGCTCTTCTTGGCGGCGGCTTCCAGCTGAGGCCTCCAGCGTTTGCTGGGAACGGCGCTGATATCGTGATAGTTGACATAGCTTGTGGCCGCGGCCAGCAGGAATGTGACACTGGTCGCGCCGGTAACGGTGAGCTTGTCTTCGGCCTCGCCCAGTTCTCCGCCTTCCACCTGAGCTTCCAGACAGGTCTCAAAGTCGAGACCTTTGCCTTTCAGATCGCTTTGGATGCCGCGGACTTTGCCGTCGCCGTGCCAGTATCCGGCCACGACGATGCGCTTGCTGCCTTCAAACATTTGTTTGTGAGGCAGGGGAGTATTCAGTCCCGCGCTCATATTGAGGGTTCCCGGCTTGCTGGTGGAAACGTGGACAACGAGGACCTGATCCGGCGCGGAGATGAAAACTTCACGAGTATAGACGACATCATCCACTTCATAGCGGACACGGGCGATGCCGTTTTCAATATCCAGCTCCCGGCGGTAGTTCTTGATGTTTTTGTGATCGGGGAATTTCAGGATCAGATCGCCCAGCGGCTGATATGCCTGCTGATAGAGCGGATCGCTCATGAACTCACGGTCGGATATCTTGCGGGCTTCTTCGCTCTTGCCTTCAAAGAGGAGCTTTTGGATTTCCGGGAGGAATTTGTAGGCGTTCTTCTTGTTGTAGTCGTGGGGCATTCCGGACCAGAGCGTGTCTTCATTGAGCTGGATCAGTTCGTTGCGGATTCCGCCGAAGACCATCGCGCCGAGACGGCCGTTGCCCAGCGGCAGAGCCTGGTTCCAGTCCGCGGCCGGCTGGCGGTACCACAGGGTCATATTGGCGTTGTCAGGAGGAAGTGCTTCCCCGGTCAGCGGCATGAAAGAATCCATATTGATCTCAGGTCCGTTGGCGGCCATGTTGGAGAGAAGAGTTTTACCGCCGGATTCGGTGAAGACCCACGCGCCGATGCATCCGGCTCCGGCGATCTTGTATTTATTCTCCGGCTGAGCGGCGGCGGCGATCTCTTCGGCACTGAGGGCTTCCTTGTAAACAGCGGCCTTGGCCATCTGTCCGCGGAAACGGTTCTGCCGGTCGCTGTCGGCACCGAAGCGCAAAGGTGTCTTATTGGTTTCCAGCGGCTTCATGCCTTGTTTGGATGCGTCGGCCACTTCTTTGCCGTTGAGGTAGAGCTTGAAGATGCCTTTGGAGACACTGAAAACGCCGGCCACATGGCACCATTCGTCCACGGGCAGCTTGTTTTCGGCGGTGATGATCCCTTCGGCGGTGATCATGCGCAGCGAGTTGCCGGGATAAGTGTCCAGCATGTAGCCCACACTGCTTCCCGCGATCAGTTTGTCAATGATGCGGCCTCCGCCGGAGGCTTGTTTTTCGGGCTTGATCCAGGCTTCCAGAGTGACTGTGTTTTTCAGATCCAGAACGGGAGAGGGATCCACTTCCGGGACAGGGCTTCTGTCTGTGAATTTCCAAGTTTTCTCTTCGGCGTGAGCGGCAACATATCCCGCGGCCAAGAGAGTCGCAGCAACAAGACTTCTCATGCCGGAAATTATGGATGAAACGGCCATCGAATGGAAGCAGATAATTCCCTGGAAAGAGGCTTATTCCGCCGGGGTCTTTTCCTGGGAGAGCGGCTCGATGCCGTAGGCTTTCAGAAAATGCCGGGTCGGGGCCTCGATATGGATCCTCTTTTTCTGGAAGCTGTCGTAGTAGGAGAGGAAAACGGCCCGGAGCGCCAGGGTGGCTCCCTTCTTTCCGTAGAGGGGATCGCCCACGATGGGGAAACCGCTGGCTTGCAGGTGGACACGGATCTGATGGGTGCGCCCGGTGTGAGGAAGAGCTTCTATCAGAGAGCGTTTTCCATTGGATTTGAGGACACGGAACGCCGTCACGGCTTCCTTGCCGGAGCGTTCGTCCACATAAGCGCGCACTTTGTCCTCCTCGAACGCTTTGATGCCGCCTTTGCCCGGACTGTATTTCTTTTGCGGGATCCTTTCCGACAAAGGCAGGTCGCAGACCCATTCCTGTTGTTCAGGAACTCCTTCCACCACAGCGTAATAATGTTTTTCCACCTTGCGTTCCTCAAAGAGCTTGCCGATGACGCTGAGGACGGCCTGATTTTTGGCCATCAGGAGGATGCCGGAAGCGTCCGCGTCCAGCCGGTGGATATAGCGGATGAACTTCAGATTGCGGGACTTAGCCCAGAAATCGCCGCCCATCATGGAGGATTCCAGCGCCAGCTGCAGATTGCGCGAGGTATTCACCCAGGTATTCGGGACCAGCATCCAGCCGCTGGGTTTGTCCAGTGCCAGAACGTTCCGATCCTCGTAAAGGATGGGAATGACGGTTCCGTCGCACAGCTCGATGATCTTGGGTTTCACGGAGTTTTAAAAAACGGGTTAGATCCGGGAGCGGGCGTTGTCTCTGGCCCAGCGGTCGGCTTCCAGCAGCTGGTCGAGCGTGGGATGATCTATCCGCTGATGCGCGGACATGACATCTTCCACCAGAGTGCTGATCTGGTCAAAACGGAGCTTGCTGTTGATGAAGGATTCGACGGCGATCTCGTTCGCGGCGTTGAGGACACAGGGCAGAGTACCGCCTTTGAGACCGGCTTCGCGCGCCAGACGCAGCGCGGGGAAGCGGTCTTCATCCGGGTTTTCAAAAGTGAGTGTTCCGATCGCGGCAAAATCGGTCTGGACGCGTGTGCTTTGGACACGTTCGGGCCAGGTCAGAGCGTACTGGATGGGCAGACACATATCCGGTGTGCTCAGCTGCGCCAGAATGGAGCCGTCCACAAACTCGACCATCGAGTGAACGATGCTCTGGGGATGCACCAGCACGGAGACCTTTTCGATGCCCATATTGAAAAGCCAGCGTGCCTCGATCATTTCCAGACCCTTATTGAAGAGGGTAGCGGAGTCCAGGGTGATCTTGCGTCCCATGGACCAGCTGGGATGCTTGAGCGCTTTTTCCAGCGTGATGCTCGCGAACTCGGATTTCGGGGTCTTGCGGAAGGGACCTCCCGAAGCGGTCAGGATCAGACGGCGGACGCTTTCGGGCTTGCGGCCTTCCAGACACTGGAAGATGGCGGAGTGCTCGCTGTCCACGGTCAGGACGTTGACTCCGTACTTTTTGGCCTCGCTCATGACGATCTCGCCGGCCACGACCAGGACTTCCTTGCTGGCCAGGGCGATATCTTTGCCGGCGCGGATGGCGGCCAGCGCCGGTTTGAGACCGGTCGTGCCGATGATGGAAATGAGAACGATATCGGCTTCGGGCAGGGTAGCCAGTTTGATCAGACCTTCCTCGCCGCAATAGACTTCCGTGGAACCGCCCAGCTCTTTTTTCAGAAGCTCCGCGTTCTCTTCGGATTGGATGCTGACGGCTTTGGGATGGAGACTGCGGGTCTGTTCCATCAGCAGTTGGACATTATTGCCGGCGCCCAGTCCCACGACTTGGAGACGGTCTGACAGATCGTTGACGACTTTCACGCTGCTGGTCCCGATGGAACCGGTGCAGCCGAGTAACACTACTTTTTTCATTTCCAAAAATTCTTTGCCGCAGCCAGGCTGTCGGCCTACATAATAACGTGCCTCAAATACAGATACATAATGGGCGCGTTGAATAAAATGCTGTCCAGCAGATCCAGGATCCCGCCGATGCCGGGGAAGAACTTGCCGGAGTCTTTGATGCCGGCTTCCCGTTTGAAGAGCGATTCGATCAGATCCCCGATCACTGCCGCCAGACTCAAAAGGATACCCAGCGCGATGGCGTGGCGCAGATCCATCCCGGTGAGGTTCGCCTTATCCAGTGTGAAGAACAGCACACTGCCGCCGGTGGAGAACAACAGCGCGCCGGCCAGTCCTTCCCAGGTCTTGCCGGGACTGATGCGCGGGATGACCTTGTGCCGGCCTATCAGGGAGCCGACCACATAGCCGCCCATGTCGCTGAACTTGGTCACCAGTACAAAGAAAAACACATAATGGATGCCGGCGACACCGGTGAAAAAATAGATTTTTTGTATAAAATTCAGCAGCCAGGGAACATAGAGGAACCCGAAAAGCGTCGTGGAAATGCTCACCAGCGCCGCCGGATGATGTCTGGAGAAGAGCTGACGGGTGCAGAGACACAGCACAAACAGAACGACGATAGCGGTTTCAAAGTCATTGGCGCGTGAATTGCCTGCCGCGCGATCCCAGTATCCGGTCAGGTAGAAGAATGTGCTGCCCAGCAGGATAAGTCCGCCTGCCTGCCCCAGCCGCCGAAAACAGAAGATCCCTTTGGCTTGTGTCAGGTGATGAAATTCCATCAGACCCAGAAAGGAAAGCGACATCAATAAAAAGAGGAATAAATAGTCTCCCGCGATATGCCCATAGAAAAACCCCGGCGACAGCACGATCCCCCAAAGGATGACCGTACTGAGTAAACGCATCAGAAAAACCTTGCCCTTAGAAGGTTTCGAGGAAGATGCGGACTCTTTTTTATGATGACTCATCAAACAGTGCCGAGCGGCGGCGCATGGGATCACTCCCTTCGGCCTACTCCCACAGAGTGTACACGTTCAACCGTTTCTTGTCCAGCCGCTAAATAAAACCGGAACACCGATGTTCAGAACCCCGGATGATTTAAAAGAACCACAGACAGATAGATAAAAGAACCACAGATGAATACAGATTAACACAGATAAGTTATTGTTAATAAATTAATTATAAAAAATATCCGTGTGTATCTGTGTCCATCCGTGGTTCTTTTAATATCGGCCTTGCGGTTTGGTAAAATGTGTGCTATGTTGTTTACAAATATCCCCTTGGATGGGGGACAGCTTATGACAGAGAAGAAAACGATATGGGCCGGGCTTTTGGGCTTGGCATTGACGGTGGCAATGGCACAAGCGGCGGAGCCGACTATTGATTATGCCATTAAAATGGAAATCACTTACACCGGTGTATTGTACCAAAGCACCGACGGTGAGAACTGGACGAAGGTCGAGGGTGCGGCCAGCCCTTACTATGTCCCGATGGATGAAGCCAAAAAGCTCTTCTTTTGCAGCAAGGATGAATTGGATCATCAGCCGCCTAAGCTAGGAGATGATTTCACAACTCCATTGTCAGGAAACGTGAATCTGGGTATGAACTGGATCGAACCGGGCACGTTCATGATGGGCAGTCCGGAAGATGAACTGGGTGCCGGCGGGGATGAAACCCTGCATGAAGTGACCCTGACACAGGGCTATTGGCTGGGCAAGTATGAAGTCACTCAGGCGCAGTATGAAGCCGTCACGGGTGAAAATCCTTCCCGTTTTAAAGGGGCCGATCTGCCGGTGGAGAATGTCAGCTGGAAGGACGCGATGGCGTTCTGCGAGAAATTGACAGCTCAGGAGCGTGCTGAGGGGCACTTGCCGGAGGGGTATGAATACACTCTGCCGACCGAAGCGCAGTGGGAATACGCCTGCCGTGCCGGAACAACGACCGCTTTCAACAATGGAACCAATATTGAGGCAGAAGAACAAATCTATGGTGAATGTCCCAATCTGGATGAAATAGGATGGTATTGGTGCAACAGCGCCAGCAAGACCCATCCGGCAGGGCAGAAACTGCCGAATGACTGGGATCTGTATGATATGCAAGTGAATGTATTTGAATGGTGTCTGGATCGGAAGAGCAGGTACC
>JAFZAR010000123.1 GCA_017557085.1 Verrucomicrobiota bacterium
ATGGCGTTCATCGTGTTCCTTGACCCAGTTGGGCTTGATGACGACATGATCGCCCTTGTGGATAAAGTGTTCGGGCAGACGGAGGATCTGCAAAGCCCGGCTGACCATTTCCTGAATATCAGCGGGATGACTGTAATCGGTACAGCCTTGACAAAGAGCGACATGGGAAGGAGTTGACATACTTATCGGGATTCCAGTACCACGAATGCCGTGGCATATTGTTCTGTGTGACTGAGTGATACGTGGATAGCATCCACACCGCGCTCCTGCTGGATCAGTGCGGCTTTATCAAACAGGGTGATATGTGGTTCGCCGTTTTCACCGTTGGAAATTTCTATGTTCTCACAGTTGATCTCCCCGAAGATTCCGGTTCCAAAGGCTTTGCCCAGAGCTTCTTTCGCGGCAAAACGAGCAGCAATCCTTTGGATTTTGTTGGCGGAACCGCAGCAGGTTTTGATCTCATTGGGACGAAGTATTTTATTGAGAAACGTTTCTCCATTTTTCTCCAGCAGGGAGCGGATGCGTTCCACCTCAACGATATCTGTTCCAATGCCGACGATCATGACTGGATAAAGAGTTTGACGGCGGTGATGACCAGCAGCACCGCGAAGATCTTCTTCAGGATGCTTACGTCCAGCCAGTGACAAAGCAGAGTGCCCAGTTGCGCTCCGGCGATGGAGCCCACGATGATGACAATGACCAGTCCCCAGTGAGGATAAGGAGTCTGCGAGGAAGCGGCTCGATATAAATGACCTATCACTCCTGAAAGTGCCGTGGGGATGATGATGATCAGCGACGCGGTCACGGCCTGCTTGAAGTCGAATTTCAGCACAGCCGTCATCAGCGGGATCAGGATCACACCGCCGCCGATGCCCAGCAGACCGCTGGTCGTTCCGGCGGCCAGTCCGACCAGGATGGCCAGAAGATAGATAGTCAGTCCGGTCATTTTACAAAACTATTCGATTTCGCGCGTAACGGAACGCACCGGTTTGGAAAGGATAAAGAGCAGCCCGGCCACGCCCATCGCGAACCAGAAGATCCTCATGAACTGGCGGGACATCAATATCCCGGAGCTTTCTTCGTTCTGGACCGGTGAATTATGCTGGACGATTTGGTCCATCTCGCGTTCCTGATCCAGAAGGTCTTTCAGGTTTTGTTTCTCGATGACGTTGTTTTGGGCGATCTGCGCGGCATCCGTGGAGGCCAGCCGTTCTCCCTGATCTGCCGATTCAATGATCGCGACAGGTTCTTTTTCCTGCGGTTCGGCGCTGATATGACCTGCGACCAGACCCGCGATGAGGTTGCCCAGTGAGCTGGCCAGGAACCAGATACCCATCATCTGGCCAACCAGACGTTTGGGTGAGAGTTTGGACACCGTGCTGAGACCGACCGGACTCAGGCAGAGTTCGCCCAGTGTATGAACTAAATAGGTGATGATGAGCCAGGTAGGCCATACCTGGGTATCATCCGACACGAGTCGCGCGCCCGCGGCCAGGATCAGGAATCCCAAAGCCAGCATGATCAGACCCAGCGCGAACTTGATGATCAGCGGCGGGTTGCAGTGATGCTTGGCCAGCATGGGCCACATGGAAGCGACCATCGGTGCCAGAATGATGATGAAAACCGGGTTCAGCGACTGGAACCAGCTGGCTGGGACCGGGTTGAACTGAGTCAGCCAGGCAGCGGGAATGATCCCGCCCAGAAAACTGATGTCGCGCACGGTGTAGCGTTCGGCAAAGATGTTCATGGAGGAGCCGGCCTGTTCAAAGCCGGAGAAGAACATGGCCGAAGCGATAAAGAGCAGGGCGATCACGCCCACACGCTTTTTCTCGTTCGTAGTCAGTTTAGCAAAGAAGAATGCGTTGATGAAGAACACCAAAGCCAGCCCCACGATGACGATGGCGGCTTTCTCTGCCAGCTTGACCGGGTTCAGAGGGAGGATCCCCAGCATGCACAGTCCCACCAGGATCGCCAGCGCCGCCAGTCCGGCATAAAAGATGTTCCAGGATTTCCGTGAGGGCTTTTCATCCTGACTGCGCAGTCCGACATTGCCCAGATAATGACCCGTCAGCTTGAACTGCATCAGGCCCAGCACCATACCTAATCCCGCAGCCGCAAAACCCAGATGCCAGTTGACCTTCTCGCCCAGGTATCCCACCAGCAGCGGTCCGATTGCCGAGCCGACATTGATGCCCATGTAGAAGATCGTAAAGCCGGAATCCTGCTTCACACCGCCGTTCGGGTAGAGCTGGCCGACCATCACGCTGATATTGGGCTTGAGCAGACCGGTGCCCAGAATGATCAGCAGCAGTCCGAGGAAGAAAGTATGCACACAGGGAACAGCCAGAGTGAACTGTCCGGCAATGATGAGCAGTCCGCCGATAAACACCGCGTTGCGGGCACCGATCAGACGATCCGCGACCCAGCCGCCCGGCAGCGATGCCAGATAAACCGATGCCGTGTAGAGACCATAAACGGCTGCCGCGGTCTTGTCATCCATTCCCAGACCGCCGTTTTGCACCAGCGAAGTCAGGAACAGAATGAGAATACCTCTCATGCCGTAATAACTGAAACGCTCCCACATCTCTGTGAAGAACAGAGTGCGGAGCCCTTTGGGGTGACTGTTCAGACCAAACATCCTGCGCTTGAGTATAAAGCAGAAAGAACTCTGTTTCAATCCGCTATTTTCTGAAGGGGTAAATTATTGAGGGAAAAGGGGAAAAGACACTTTACGGTGTATTATACACTGTAAACGTATAAGGTCGTCTCACTTGTGGAGATATGATATTCGGTCGAGATCCGTTCGATGATCTGCGCATCCGTCATCCCCAGCTGACGATACGCCATCGTCAAAAGCCGGATCCCCGTCATTCGTTCTTCCAGACGGCCTTCCAGAATGCCGTCCTGACGAGCTTCTTTGAGAAGTTCATCCAGAGAAGGACTGTTGCCGTTTGGGTTCTTTTGATCGCTTTGGTCGTTCATCGCAACACACAGAAAACCTACCAGAGAACCCGGCTCGGCGCAAGAATGGAAAAAGAAAGGAGAGCAACGGGAATGCTCTCCTTTGGCGTTACCTCCTTGGAAAGGGGGGTGTCGGTTTATCGGTTGATGTCAACTACCAGTTCAGGTCGATCACGATGGGGCCGAGTCTCACCAGGACCCAATTCCCGCCGTTCAGTTCCCACTGATACCCGATCGGAGCGGGTGCTGCCGGCGGAGGGGGCGGCGGAGGCGGTACCGGTGCCGGAGCGAAGATGGGAGCCGGAGCAGGCATCACTCTGGGCGGCATGGGTGCCGGACGCGGAGCCACATGGTGGTGGGGTGCCGGCATCGGAGCCGGGGCCGGATTGTGATGGAATCCGGGCTGAGGTCCGCGAGGGCCATTGTGTCCCGGTCCCTGAGGTCCATGTCCGGGGCCTCTGTTTTCGGGTTGTGCTGCCATCGCTTGAGGAGCGGGTTTGGCGGCTTTATCGTTTCTGGCGTTTTTGGCTTCGGCCATTGCCGGGGCGATTGCGAATGCGGCCACCAGCAGAGCTGCCAGGATCATGTTCTTGTTAAATAAATTTTTCTTCATCTTATTACCTTTCTCTTTACAGGGTTTAAACTTTCGGGTGAGTTGGAGCTTTTCGACCGATCGAAGGCACCCTCGCCCGCACACCTTGTTAGACGCCGGGGAGGGTATTTTATTCAACGTACCGGTAGGTAATTTATTTATTTTTTAAATAACTTTTTTATGATGAGTTGGATATGAAATAAAAATTTTTTAATTTTTTTTGATTATTTTGCTTTTTTACGGTATCTGTTCGGGATAAAATCTCTCTTGTGAAGATAAATAATGGGTTCGGATCGTTTTCTCGAAACCAGGCTGTTCTCTCCGGCGTCTGCGCGGGGATGTGCGGTTTGATTTCGTCGTTTTCTTGTTTTGCGTCAGCAAGTTATATTTTAAACACACAGGATGTCACCCGTCTGGAGTATTACCAGAAACAGGGAGTGCAGGCAGATGTGCTGGTGGAGGATGTCTGGGTGGATCTCTCTGCGGATCAGGGAGCAATGTTCAGCGCCGGCAGTTTCATCTTCAATAAGGATGAAAAGGAATTATCGGAAGATCTCCAAAAATCCCTGGAACAGGAAGGACAACCGATCTGCGCCAAGGGAATAAAGACCGTTTCGGCCCGTCCGCCGGCTGATCAGCGCACTCTGGGGCAGACGATCACCTTTGACGCGGTGCTGGATCACAAGCTGCCCAATTTCTCCGGCGGCAAGTCCATGCCGGAAGCCTGGCTGCCCGTTTCGGAGGGCGAGGGCGAAGCCTATATCCAGCGGCGTTACTGCGCGGCTCTGGGTTGTGAGACCTTGTGCGTCGTGGAAGCCCGCACCGGAAAGATCCTGCGTCCCCTGACCGCGGAACGGGAATGGACCAAGCTGAAACAACTGACCGCTTTTGAAGATATAGACCAGCCATATCTGGATACCGGCTGCATGAACGCGGACTGCACGGCCATGTGGATCAATCAGGAGAATGATCTTTATTATATCAAGCTGGACGGCAGCGCGGCCAGGCGGCTGACCTCGACACCGGAGCCGGAAGAGCTGGTGAACTTCAGCCCGGACGGACGTTTTCTGGCTTATGTTTCGGCCAATAATCTCTGGGTGGTGGATGTGGAGGAGGGGACTCCGCGCGCCATCACGAAGGATGGGTCGGGCACGATCCTGAACGGCAAATCCAGCTGGGTCTATTATGAAGAAGTTTACAGCCGCAACTGGCAGGCCTATTGGTGGAGCCCGGATTCCCGTCAGCTGATTTTCTACCGCACCGATGAATCTGTCGTGCCGACCTTCACCCTGATTGACGAGACCGGTGAGAGCCAGCGGATCATCACGACACGTTATCCGCGGGCCGGGGAACCGAATCCGCGCGTGACACTGGCCGTGGCCGATGTGAGCGGCGGCACTCCGCATTTCGTGGATCTGCATGAATACGATCCGGAAGGCTACATTGTGACCGGAGCCGGTTTTACGGCGGACAGCCAGCCCTGGTACATCATCCAGGACCGCGCTCAGAAGTGGCTGGATTTCTATGTGGACGGTGTGAAGAAGTTCAGAGATTCCACTCCTGCCTGGATCGAACCGCCGCTGGGTCCCATCTTCCTGAAGAATGGAAACTGGGTAGGAACCAGTACTCGCAATGGTTTTGCGCACATTTACCTTTATGACAGCCAAAAGCTGGGAGGCAACCCGGTGCCTCAGCTGACTCCGCAGACCAAGGAGGGTGTCAAACAGCTGACGAAGGGGCCCTGGGAAGTGAGAAATCTGCTGGCTGTGGACGAGGAAAACGGCTGGGTCTATTTCACGGGAACGCGTGATAACCTGATCGGAGCGAATTTCTATCGGGTGAACCTGAAGAGCG
>JAFZAR010000124.1 GCA_017557085.1 Verrucomicrobiota bacterium
GCTGTAAGACGGATCGCGTGCATCCAAAGAGAAATCAAAAATGCTTTAAAGAAGCAAAAAGATGAAGGATTCTTTATCCCGAAGATGGTACATTTCGGTACGGATGTGACTCCTAAAGTGGTTCGACAGAATCGGGAACGTGCCAAGAATCCGGAGAAGGAATCCAAGCCAGATGAGGCGAGAGAACAGAGGGAGCAAAAGCTTCGAGCCGATCTGGCAAAACATTTGAAGGAAGCCGGATTTTCCGGATCCGACTAAGCGGTGTGTTCGATCGTGATAAACTCTTTCGGCTGTGGATCCAAAACCTGAATATTAGGATAACGCCGCCGGATGTTTTCTTGTATCCAGGCTTTCGCGTCAGGACTGCCATGTGTCAGGATCACGGTCTTAGGAGAGACTTTTCCCACCAAATCTATCAGTTCATCCCGGTAGGCGTGTCCCGTCAGATCAAAATCCTCACGCTTGCAATGGCAAACGACTTCCTTTGCGAACTCGCTGAAAAAGAAGGGTTCACCTTGTACGGCGGCTTTGAGACGGCCGGCCGGAGAGTCCGGAGCGGCATATCCCACAAAGAGAATAGAAAGCTCAGGGTCTTTCATGAAGCGGAGCGCTAAATCGTGGGTAGGGGTGTTTTCGTTCATCATGCCCGCTGTCAGCACAAAAATGTGAGGTTTGGAAAGTCTGATTTTGGATAAGCTGCCGGGTTCGATGGTTTGCAGATCCATCAATTCTCCGAACTTGAGTTTGGAGTAGTTACGGTTGGTGCGGGATGCCGTCAGATCGTAAACATCCGTAAAGTGTCTGCCCAGTCCGCCAATGTAGATTTTTTGAGGCAGGATCTTGTCATTTCCCATCAGCAGAGCCAGTTCGGTGAGTATCTCCTGAGTGCGGCCCAAAGCGAAAACCGGGATCAGGACACTGCGTTTGTCTTTTTGCGCCTGAATGATGGCTTCCCCCAGACGCTCCATTTCCGTTTTATGGTCAACGATATTGGCGTGATCGCCACGAGTGGTTTCCATCAAAAGCACATCCGCGTGGACATCGTCGAACCGGGCTTTGCGGAGAAGGGTCTGATCATGCAGACAGCAGTCCCCCGTGTAGAAGAGGGATTCACCATTAGGCGAGCGCAGAAGGATGCCGGCTGAACCGAGAGTGTGTCCCGCGTCAATAAATTCCAAGGTCGGTGATTCTATGCCTAAACAGGTCTTGGAAAAGGATATCCATTCGATCTCACGATTGTAGCGGAACCCTTGGAAACGAGGCTCCAATGCCATCACTTCCTCGTGAGTATAAAGGGGATATTCAGGGATGTTTTTCTCCACAGCCTGATATTTCATCACATTGACGGAGTTATGCAGTATCCGCGGCAGAATGTGATAACTGAGTTCGGTCATCAGTACCGCAGCGGATGGAAAATACTGCATCGCAACGGGAATAGAACCGCAATGGTCTTGGTGACAATGAGTAATGGCTATAGCATCGAGCTTCTCATTCGAGATAAGATCAAAACAGGGAAGAGCTGTGGTGCCCAGGATGCCGGGATGCAGACCGCAATCTAACAAGATGCGGTTGTTTTCCATTTCCACGAACCAGGCACTGGCTCCGATCTCATTGTTAGGGTTAAGGTTACCGATCGTCATCGCGATTTTAACGATTGTGATGCTCTGATTGGGTCAGGACAGAGTGGGAGAAAATCAAAAGGTGGTGCCCACGGCAGGATTTGAACCTGCACGATGTTACTCACTAGTACCTGAAACTAGCGCGTCTGCCAATTCCGCCACGTGGGCTTGCATAGCGCGTCGCCATACAGGCAACGCACGGGAAAGAGGCTACCAGAAACATGGAGAATAAACAAGCCGGAAAATGAAAAAAGTCTGAATTTTTTTTGAGTTTTTCTTTTTGTGACAGGGTTTCAAAGATTTTATAGCCTCCAAAGAAAACATTTCTTGTTCCCCGGTGTATATTTTGATAACCTCTGCGAGGCGCTTGAAGTAGGGTCTCGCAAGAGATAAGGCTTGATAGAGTCACCTGAACAGGTGGAGTTGTAAGATGAATACAAGAAATTTTAAAAATATCGTCAGAAGAAGTCAGAGAGGTTTTACTCTGATTGAAATTATGATCGTGGTGGCCATCATCGGTATGTTGATGATGATCGCTGTACCGAATGTGGTGAAAGCTCGTAAGTCTTCACAAGCGAATGCCTGTATGGCTAATATGAAGAATATCGACAGCACCATCGAATTGTACAAGATGGAACAGCGTTCCAATCCTTCGGATCTGAACGCGCTGGTCAGTGCTGGTTACTTCAAACAGGTGCCGGCTTGCCCTGCCGGTGGTACCTATACCATGCCTGCGGATGAAAACAGCGGTGTGACTTGTTCGATCGCAGAGCATAATCAAGTAGGCGGAACATCCACTACGACCACAGGACCGCAGTATTAGTCCTGAAGGAAAGATTTAATTTTAGACGGGGAGCGATCCCCACAGTTTTGCCAGGGTCTGCGGAGTGCGAACTTACGAACCCCGCCAGGGCAGGAATGCAGCAACGGCAGTTTGCTTTGTATTTGTCGCAGTAACCCTGGTTTTTTTGTAAAAGTTGTGATGGGTGCCATTCCAACTTTTAGTTTTTGCAGAAATGGCGTATCAGGTCATAGCGCGTAAGTACCGGCCGCAACGTTTTGAAGATGTTGTCGGTCAGGAGCATGTTACTCGAACACTGAGCAACGCGATCATCCAGAATCGTATCGCTCACGCTTATTTGTTCGTGGGCCCCAGAGGAACGGGCAAGACCACGATCGCACGTATTTTTTCCAAGTGTCTGAACTGCACGGATGGTCCGCGTGTTGATTTCGCGGACGATGATCCACGATGTGTGGAGATCAGCGAAGGACGTTCTCTGGACGTGCTGGAGATCGACGGCGCGAGCAACCGCGGTATTGATGAGATCCGCGAGCTGAGGGATACGGCTGTTTACGCTCCTGTCAGCGGACGTTTTAAGATCTATATCATTGACGAAGTCCACATGCTGACACGCGAGGCGTTCAATGCCTTGCTGAAAACATTAGAGGAACCGCCTCCGCATGTGAAGTTTATGTTTGCCACAACGGAGCCGGAAAAAGTCCTGCCTACCATTCTTTCACGTTGTCAGCGTTTTGATCTCAAGAGGATACCTGTTCCCTTGATCGTCAAGCAGTTAAGTTATATCTGCAAGAATGAGGAAGTGGACGCGGATGAACCGGCACTGGAGGCGATAGCCCGTGGTGCCGAAGGTTGTCTGCGTGACGCAGAATCAACTCTGGATCAGCTTATCAGCTTTTGCGGCAATAAATTGCAGGAATCGGATGTGCTTTCGGCTTTCGGTCTGGTTTCACGGGGTGAGATCCAAAAACTTTCAGAGTCGATTTTGGACGGCGATTTGTTCTGTGCACTGAAAACACTTCATTTTCTGCTGGATAACGGTAAAGACATCAGCCGTTTGAACAGCGATTTGCTGGCGCATTTCCGCAATCTCTCACTGTTTCAGATTTCCAAAGGAGACCGCAGTTTGATGGAAGTCTCTGAATCGGAATGGAATTGCATTCAATCTCAAGCCTCTAAGATCACAATGGAAGGGGTGACCCGTGTCATGGATATCCTGCTGGCCAATGAATGGAAACTCGCACAAGCCGTTTCCCGTTCAGTGGTGATGGAACTTTCTATTGTGGAAGCGGTTCAAGCCAGGAGCGCGGTCAGTATCGAAGATCTGCTGAAGCGTTTAGGACAGCTGAGAGATTCCGTGCAGCCGGTCGCTCCTGTGTCCGTGCCGCAAAATCCGGTCGCGCCTCCCGCTTATACGCCTCCGCCGCAGGCTGCTCCGGTGAAAAATACGGAATATGTTCCCAAGTCGATGCCGACTTATTCAGGAATGGCCAAAGTGAAGGCTCCGGTTTCCCAAAGCCGTTCAACGGCAACACCTCCGGTTTCAGCTCCATCACGGGAATTGGAAGCCGCGGTGAAGGATCTGCCTGCTTTTTGGCAGAAGATGAAGGATTTTCTGAGGAAGGAAAATCGTTTTCTGTACAACTTTTTGAAGGGTGCCGTTCCTATGGCATTGACAGAAAACAGCTTTGAATTGGGTATATCGCAAGAAGACTTTTCGGATCAGATGTTTTTGGATGATCCGTCGAATAAGAAAATTCTGGAAGGTTATCTCATTTCTTGCGGATTTCCTCGCTGCCGTGTAGTATTTCGGACGTGCGATTCCGCGAAATCTCAGCGGCAGATGTTGGAGGAGGAGCAACCTGCCGAGACATCTGTTGAGAATAAAGTAGTGGAAGAATCGGTGCCGCAATCAGTTGCGCCTCAGGTAGAGGAACCGTTGGAAGCTTTGACGGAAGTCAGCGCTCCGCCGGTCGTAGAACCGATCGATTTTAAGAATGATCCTTTGATCAAAGAAGCATTGGAGCGTTTTAACGCTTCGATCGTACAAACTGGGGTAAGTAAAACCCCAAAAAACAGTTAGTGATTTAAATATTATGTCCAGTATTGGTAAATTGATGAAACAGGCTGCCAGGATTCAGCAGCAGATGGAAGAAATGCAGGGTCAGCTTTCCGCTCGTACAGTGGAAGCCAGCAGCGGCGGCGGAGCTGTCAAGGTAGTCGTCAGATGCGACCGCACTTTGGCCTCGATTAAGATTGATCCTCAAGCTGTTAATCCACAGGATGTTCAGATGCTCGAAGATCTGGTGATGACGGCAGTCAATGCTGGTTTGAAGCAGGCGGAAGAGATTTCTACGTCTGAAATGGGCAAGGTGACATCAGGGTTAAAATTGCCCGGTCTGTTCTAATTTGTGATTCCAAAAGGGCTTCAAGTTCTCATCTCTGAGTTGGGAAAGTTGCCAGGGATAGGGCCTCGTTCCGCGGAGCGTTTGGCTCTTCATCTTTTTCTTGGAGGTCGGGAAAGTTCTGCGCGGCTGGGCAACGCGCTGCTTCATGTGCACGAAGCAGTTTCATTGTGTCCTGTCTGCGGAGCTTTGTGCGAGTTTGAAAACGGAGCCGCGAAGTGTGAAATCTGCGGAGATCCGTCGCGCCGGAGGGATATGCTGTGCGTGGTGGAGAAGGCGGTAGATGTCATGCCTTTGGATAAGTCCGGGGCGTTTCGTGGTCAGTATCATGTGCTGGGCGGCAAACTTTCTCCTATCAACGGAGTGGGGCCGGAGGATCTGCGGCTCAAAGAATTGTTTGATCGCGTGAGGAACGACGGTGTCCAAGAGGTGCTGATGGCTCTGGGAATGGATGTGGAATCGGATGCCACGGTTTATTTTATCGCGAAACATCTGAGCGAGTTGGGAGTGAAAGTCTCGCGTCTGGCTCAGGGATTGCCCGCGGGGGCATCGTTGGAGTTCGCGGATGGTTTAACATTGGGGCGAGCCATTGAAAATCGCCTCACAGTCCAGTAGTTCTGGTTTTGATTTTGATTTATGACTGAGATAGTAAAAGGGTCTGAGAAGATTGTCGTTTTTGACTTAGGAAAGGTACTTCTGGATTTTGATTATATGAAGGCTGCCGGGAAACTGGTGCCTTTGTGCGGAGTGTTTCCCCTGAAACTGATGGGGATACTTGCCGGGGAAGGTATGGAGCTTTTGCAGCAGTTGGAGCTGGGACAGATCAAGGATGATGAGTTTTACAGACAGCTGTCAGAATTGGTCAAATTCAAAGGAACGCGTGAGGATTTTATGGAGATCTTCGGAGATATCTTTACGCCGATAGATGAGATGATCCAGTTTCATAGTGAATTGAAGAAGAAGGGGATCCGTACTTATTTGTTTTCCAATACCAATGACACGGCAGTGAAATGGATCTCGGCTCATTATCCGTTTTATAACGATTTCGATGGTTATTTTTTAAGTTATAAGATGAAAGTAGCCAAGCCGGATGGTGAGTTTTACCTCAAATTGGAAGAGGATACTGGCAAGAAAAAGGATGAGATTATTTATCTGGATGATAAACAGGAGAATATAGATACGGCAGTCAGCCGCGGATGGTCCGCGATCCTTTATACATCTCCCGAAAAAGTTATCCCGCAGGTGTGGAGTTTGTTAGGAATCGAATAGAAGGGAGTGGAATTGATGAATAATGTTGTTAATTTAAGGGTTATAGAGATTTGTAAACTCCTGACACCGGCAGAGTTGAAGTCACAGTTTCCGCTGCCGGAGGACTCATATGCGCATATTACTCAGTGGAGAAAAGATATTTCCAATATTCTGCATAAGAAGGATAAACGCTTTTTGGCAATCGTAGGGCCGTGTTCTGTTCATGATGGCAAGTCCGCTCTGGATTATGCCTACCGCCTGAACGAGTTACGGAAGAAGGTGCAGGACAAGATTTATTTAGTGATGAGGGTTTATTTTGAGAAGCCCCGTACTACGATCGGATGGAAGGGATTGATCAATGATCCTTTCATGGACGGTTCCAATGATATCGAAGCCGGTTTGGAGATCGCCCGGAGTTTGCTGCTGAAGGTCATCGGGATGGGACTGCCCGCGGCGACAGAGTTCCTGGATCCTATCATTCCTCAGTACTTGGATGATCTGGTCTGCTGGGCTGCGATCGGTGCCCGCACGTCCGAAAGCCAAACGCATCGGGAAATGGCCAGCGGTCTGTCCATGCCGGTCGGTTTGAAAAATGGAACAGACGGACGTTTGCAGACGGCCATTGACGCGATGACGGCCTGTAACGCTTCTCATACTTTTCTGGGGATAGATGATGATGGCGTGACCAGCATTATCCGCACGACGGGGAATCCGGATGTGCATGTGGTGCTGCGCGGCGGTCGTGATCATCCCAATTATGACAAGGAATCTATCCGGAATTCCATAGAGCTGCTGGAAAAAGCCGCAATGACGACTTCTCTGGTAATAGACTGCAGTCATGCCAATTCCTGCAAACGTTTCGATCGTCAGGTTGCTGTGTGGAATGATATCATCGATCAGCGTTTAGCCGGTACGGATGATATTATCGGTGCGATGGTGGAGAGCAATATCAATGAAGGCTCTCAGCCGCTGCCGACCACGAAGGATGGAAAAGATATCAAGTCTCAGCTCAAGTACGGAGTTTCCATTACGGACAGTTGTCTGGGCTGGGAGGATACAGAGAAGATGATATTATCCACTTATCAGAAACTTTAGCGGATTTTGTCCTTTTATAGTTTCTGACAGGCGGTATTTTTCATTGTTCTTTGCGCTATGTTTGAACTGGTTTCATCTTACACTCCCTCCGGAGATCAGCCCCAGGCGATCGCCAAACTGGTGGAGGGAGTCAAGGCAGGTGAACGCCACCAGACGCTGCTGGGTGTGACCGGTTCGGGCAAGACTTTTACGATCGCCAATGTCATTGCCCAGATCAATAAGCCCACGCTGATCATTTCGCATAATAAAACGCTGGCGGCCCAGCTGTACGCGGAATTCAAAGGCTTTTTTCCTCATAACGCGGTCGAGTATTTCATCAGTTATTTCGATTTTTATCAACCGGAGGCGTATATTCCCCAGACGGATACTTTCATCGAAAAGGATTCCAGCATCAATGACGAGATCGAGCGGATGAGACTGGCCGCGATGAGCAGCCTTTTTTCCCGGGAGGATGTCATTGTGGTGGCTAGTGTCTCTTGCATCTATGGTTTAGGCAGCCGCGAGGAGTATGAGGAGATGCTCATTCAGGTTCGGCGCGGACAGATCATGGACAGGGATGCATTTCTGGAACGTCTGGTGGAGTTGCTGTACGCACGCAATGATATCGAGTTCGGCCGTGGTGCTTTTCGCGTGAGAGGCGATGTGGTAGAGCTTTTCCCTGCATGGATGCAGGACGCATTTCGTTTTGAGTTTTTCGGCGATGAGATAGAAAGAATCAGCCGTTGCGATCCGCTGACGGGGGAAACTTTCAGTGAGCTGGAATCGGTAACGATTTTTCCGGCCAAGCAGTTTGTTACGTCCAAGGAGAATCTGATCCGTGCGACCAAAACGATCAAGACGGAGCTGAATGAGCGGTTGGAATGGTTCGAGCAGCATGGAAAACTGCTGGAGGCGCAGCGCCTGAAATCCCGCACGGAGTATGACATCGAGATGATGTTGGAGATGGGGTTTTGTTCCGGCATTGAAAATTACAGCCGGCATATCACGGGACGTCCTCCCGGTTCCAAGCCGTGTACGTTGATTGATTTTTTCCCCAAGGATTATTTGCTTATCATTGATGAGTCCCATGTGACTGTCCCTCAGATCGGCGGAATGTCTGCCGGAGACCGCTCCCGTAAGACGGTTCTGGTGGATTACGGATTTCGTTTGCCCAGTGCGTTGGATAACCGGCCGTTGCGCTTTGAGGAGTTCCAGGCGATGCAGGGACAGACGATTTACCTGAGCGCGACACCCAGTCCCCGTGAGTTAGAATGGAGTCACGGTAAAGTCGTGGAGCAGATCGTGCGTCCCACAGGACTGGTGGATCCGGAAGTTTTTATTCGTCCTTTGAAGGGTCAAATAGATGATTTGATCGAGGAGATCCGCAAGCGTGCCGAAAAACATGAGCGTGTTTTTGTGACAACACTGACCAAGCGTACCGCGGAGAAGCTGACCGATTATCTGCGCGATATTGGGATCAATGTCCAGTATTTGCACAGCGAAATAGATGCTATCGAACGTGTGGAGATACTACGCGCGCTCCGGCGTGGGGATTTTGATGTGCTGGTGGGAATCAATCTTCTGCGTGAGGGATTGGACGTGCCCGAAGTTTCTCTGGTTGCTATCCTGGACGCGGACAAGGAGGGATTTCTCCGTAGTGCGACCAGTCTGATCCAGACGGCGGGCCGTGCCGCGCGAAACGTCAAGGGACAGGTGATCCTGTATTGCGACGTGATGACCGACAGCATCAAAAAGTTTCTGGCTGTGTCGGAATACCGCCGCAAGCGTCAGATGGATTACAACAAAGAACACGGCATCACGCCGAAGAGTGTCAGTCGTCCGGTGGAAGAGGGATTGTTGACGGCCTCCGGGCTTCATCCGTCTGCCAGAAAGTCTGCTTCTGTCCTGGCAGAGGAGGCTGGGGAACTGGATCTGGACGAGACGATTGCCGGACTGCGGGATGAAATGGTGGCAGCCGCACGGGAACTGTTGTTTGAAAAAGCGGCTTTGATCCGGGATCAGATCCGTGAACTGGAACGAATGAAGGCAGGCGGTAAACCGTCGGAGGAACCGGAAAAATATAAACCGCCTCTGCACTTCCGGCGCGGTGTGGCCTTGCGTGAAGCCAAGATCGCCA
>JAFZAR010000125.1 GCA_017557085.1 Verrucomicrobiota bacterium
CCCGTGAAATCCTGCTGTACGGCGAAACTGGAGTTGATGCCGACACCGGCCAGGAAGTTACGGCGCACGGAAAGACCGGAACCCTTGGGAGCGACCATGATCACGTCCACGTCTGCCGGAGGGATGATGCCGGTTTGTTCTTTGTAAACGATGGAGAAACCGTGAGAGAAATAAAGAGCGTCACCCTTGTTCAGCTGTTTGGAAACAACGGGCCAGATGGCTCTCTGCGCCGCGTCGGAAACAAGCATCTGGATGATCGTGCCGCGTTTGGCCGCTTCTTCAAAAGTGAAAAGAGTTTCACCGGGAACCCAGCCGTCTTTGACCGCGCGGTCCCAGCTCTTGCCGCCGGGGCGCTGACCCACGATCACATTAAATCCGTTGTCGCGGAGGTTCAGACTCTGCGCGGGACCCTGCACACCATAGCCCAGAATCGCGATCGTCTCGTTCTTGAGCACTTCGCGCGCTTTTTCCATTGTGAACTCACTGCGTGTGATAACATCTTCCGCAATACCGCCAAAATCGATTTTAGCCATTTCTAATAATCCTTATCTATTTAACATGAGGTATCTTTGCCGTCGAAACGTTCCTGACGGACAAACCCTCGCCGCTCTTATTTTAGTGCGTAATCCGCTACAAACCAAAGCTATTTTTTCGGAAGCTGCAAAAAATGAAATTTTACTTTTATGAATGGGTTGATTTTGCGGCAGATTTTCTTCATTATTTGGGCGTTATTGGATTCTGAACATGGAGACAATGAAAAAGACAAATCGTATGGTGTGGATAGCGGAGATCACTTTGGCTGTACTCTTTTTGCTGGGAGGAACCTTTACAATCGAAGCGCAGGACTGGGGGCTGGGTTCACTGGAACTGGGAACCGGAGCAAAAGCGGCAAAATCACAAGCCGTGAAAGATCCTTTCCTTGTGGATGTCTCAGAAGATCAGGAGGAAAAGTCTTTCCTGCTGGATGTTCAGATCGCGGCGGATCACTACCTTTACAAAGATCATTTCATCGTTACGACTGCGGAGGGGAATGTCCTTCAGCCTCAGGAAGCTATTCCCAGTGCGCGCATCAAGGATCCTTTCACCGGCGAGGACAAAGATGTATTCGAGCGGAGTTTCAAGGCGAAGTACCTTTTCACAAAAGAGAATCTATCTGCCTCGGTCAAAGTTGAATACATGGGGTGCAGCCATGAGATGTGCTATATGCCTCAGGAGCTGAATCATACTTTCTCCTGGGCGGATTCCATGCCGAAAAAAGCCGTAGAACAGCCTGCTGTTCAGGCATCTGACAAGCAGGAAATGAAATATGAGGCTTTGGCGAAATTCTTCAAGATCCGCGACTCGGCATCTGGCTCCATGAATAAGACTCAGTTCAACAAGTTCTTAGATTCTGCGTCAAAGGATGAGAACGCTCCCAAAGGCGGGATCGAAGGTTTTCTGGAAAAATGGGGACTGCTGATCACGATCCCGTTTATCATCTTGCTGGGCATTGGGTTGAATCTGACTCCCTGTGTGCTGCCGATGATCCCGATCAATCTGGCGATCATTGGCGCCGGTGTCAAGGCCGGCAGCAAAGGGCAGGGGTTCTTCCTGGGAGGTATCTACGGTCTGGGAATGGCGCTGGCTTATGGTTCTTTGGGACTGGCGGTTGTGCTGGCCGGAACGACTTTTGGCTCATTGAATTCCTCTCCGTGGTTCAATTTTGGAACAGCGGCTGTTTTTGTCATCTTGTCGCTGGCGATGTTCGATGTTTTCACAATAGATTTCAGCCGCTTCAAGGGCAGCAGCAATGTGAATGCCAAGACCGGTTTCGCCCGTTATCTTTTGATCTTCGGCTTGGGAGCCTTTTCCGCTTTGCTGGCTGGTGCGTGTGTGGCTCCGGCTTTGATCTCGGTTTTACTGATTTCTGCGAATATCTACAATTCAGGCAGTTATGTGGGGCTGCTCCTGCCGTTCCTGCTGGGTTTGGGAATGGCGTTGCCATGGCCGGTCGCGGGCGCGGGGATCGCCGCATTGCCCAAGCCGGGAATGTGGATGGTCCGGGTCAAGCAAGCCTTTGGCATCCTGATTTTGCTCTTTGCCGCTTACTATGGATATGAAGGCTACAAGCTGTGGAAGGCCGGCAGTGAAGTCACTCAGATAGAGAATATTCAAATATCTTCGACTGAAACAGAAATGGATACTGCCGCTTTGGATGAGCAGTTAGCGCAGGGGATGCAGAAATCGCTGGAGACCGGCAAGCCGATCTTCCTGGATTTCTGGGCCACGTGGTGCAAGTCCTGTATGTACATGGAAAAGACGACCTTCAGCGACCCGGAAGTGCAGAAACGGCTGGAATCGGACTTCGTTGTGATCAAGCTCCAGGCCGAACAGCCCGCGAAATCTCCCGCCAAAGAGATTCTTAACCATTACGGTGTCATTGGTTTGCCATCCTATTTCATCCTGGTTCCTCAAGCCTCAGAGGCGAAATGAATCATAACATTTGCTCAAAAAAATTATAAACTTTTATAATTTTATTTGCATTTGATTTGGAAATTTGGTAACCAATAGTCCCCGTGGATGGCGAGGCCGCTCTTGGTCTGCTCATTTTATGAAAATTATTGGCGTTATTCCTTCACGTTACGGTTCCACCAGATTTCCGGGAAAACCGTTAGCCATCATCGCCGGCAAGCCTCTGATCCAATGGGTCGTAGAACAATGCAGAAAAGCCTCCTGCCTCAGCGAGGTGATCGTTGCCACGGATGATGTTCGTATCCAGCAAGTAGTCAAAGAATTCTGTAAAGTCGTGATGACCTCCGAGCATCACGCCAGCGGGACCGATCGGGTCGAAGAGGTTGTCAAACAGTCCGACGCTGATGCCGCCATCAACATACAGGGGGATGAACCCCTGATTGAACCTTCTGTGATCGAAGCGGTTGCCGCGCTTCTCCGTCAGGATGGCGTGAAAATGTCCACAGCCGCGACTCCGATCCGCAAAGTGGAGGAATACGAAAGTCCCAATGTTGTCAAAGTGGTAACAGACACTTACGGCAGGGCGCTTTATTTCTCTCGCAGGACGATTCCTTACCAGCGCGATCTGGCTGCGCAGCCGGCGGAGGAGCAGATGAAAGCCTTTCCTTATCTGAAGCATCTGGGCATTTACGGCTACCATCGGGACACATTGAAAAAATTAGTGCGTCTGCCGGTTTCTTCTTTGGAACGGGCTGAGAAACTGGAACAGCTCCGCGCTTTGGAAAACGGCATTTCCATTTCCGTGGCTAAGGTGGAGCATGAATCCATCGGTGTGGATACTCCGGAGGATATCGCGCGGGTCGAAACGATCCTGAAATCTAAATCATCTCTTTTGAAATAAAACAGTAAACTATAATCAAACATAGAATTATGAAATATATATTCGTAACAGGCGGTGTAATCAGTTCTGTAGGCAAGGGTCTGACAGCGGCGGCTATCGGCGCCCTTTTGGAAAGTCGTGGCTTTCGGGTCACCCATCAAAAATTCGATCCCTATCTGAACGTGGATCCGGGCAGAATGAATCCCCTCCAGCACGGTGAGGTGTACGTTCTGAAAGACGGCGGTGAAACAGATCTCGATTTGGGCCATTACGAGCGCTTTACCAATACCGATCTGACTCGCAAAAACAGCATGACCAGCGGTCAGCTGTATATGAGTGTGCTGGAAAAGGAACGCAATGGCGTTTACGGCGGCCAGACCGTTCAGGTGATCCCGCACATCACCGACGAGATCAAACACCGGATCGAACTCAATTCTCATGATTCTGATGTTTTGATCACGGAGATCGGCGGTACCACCGGCGATATCGAAGGACTTCCGTTCCTGGAGGCTATCCGTGAGTTTGCTCTGGAGCGTCCGGCAGGGGATGTGATCTTCATCCATGTCACACTGGTGCCTTTCATCAAAGCCGCCGGCGAGATGAAGACCAAACCGACCCAGCAGTCTGTGGCCAAACTGCGTGAGATCGGCATCACTCCCAACATTATCATTTGCCGCTGTGAGCATTCCATGAACACGGAACTGCGCCGGAAGATCTCCCTCTTCTGCAATGTTCCCTTCGAGGGAGTCATTGAGGAGAAAGATGTGGAGCATTCCATTTACGAACTGCCTCTGGTTCTTCAGAGAGAAGGTTTGGATCAGCTCATCTGCAAACTTTTGAACATGGAAGACCGTCCGTCGGATATGAGCAAGTGGCAGGATGTGGTCCGCAGCATCGTGGCTCCTCATTCCAGTGTGCGCATCGGCTTGGTGGGCAAGTATGTCAAACTGAACGATGCCTATAAATCCATCACGGAAGCGCTTTATCACGGCTGTATCGCCAATGACTCACGCATGGAGCTGGTCAAGATAGATTCCGAGGAGATCGAGCGGAACGGAACAGGTGTTCTGGAGAATCTGGACGCGATCCTGGTGCCGGGCGGTTACGGTGTCCATGGTACGGAAGGCAAGATCCTCGCGGCTCAATATGCCCGTGAGCATAATATCCCGTTCCTGGGACTTTGTCTGGGTATGCAGATGGCCGTTGTGGAATATGCCCGCAATGTGGTCGGACTGAAAGACGCGAACTCCACCGAGTTCTATTCCGATCTCAAGTATCCGGTCATCATTTTGCTGGACAAAGATTTCAAACCGATCGCGAGAGTGGATAAAAAATATGACCACAATAACTCTTCCGACAGCTGCAGTCCGAAGGATGGAACACTGCGCTTGGGAACTTATGACTGTGTGCTGAAGGATGGCTCCAAAGCCAAGAGCCTCTACAAGCAAGACGTTATCCATGAACGTCATCGTCACAGCTATGAAGTCAATCCGGACTATCTGGCACAGCTGGAGAAGGACGGCAATTTCATTGTCAGCGGTATTTCTCCGAACGGCAAGCTGGTCGAGCTGATCGAGCTGAAGAACCATCCGTTCTTCATGGCGTGCCAGTTCCATCCGGAATATCAGAGCAAACCGCACAATCCGCATCCGCTGTTCAAGGCGTTTGTTTCCGCGGCTCTGGCCAATAAGAAGAAGTAAGACGCTCCGCGTTATTTGAATTTGAAAACAAAAAATCCCTCACGTGTTCGTGAGGGATTTTTTTTCAAGCGGACAAGCGCTTATTTCTCAAAGATATCTTTGAACACGGCGGAGGCCAGGGCCAGATCATCCGCGGTGGGTTTTCCGGTAATGGTCTTTTCCAGTTCCGCGACGGTGTCCGCTTTTGCTTCCAGCTTGGTATCCACTTTATAACCATGTGCTTTAGCCACGGCGTACCAGGCACCTGCCAGAGCCGCGTCCTTGGAAACGCCTACACCGCCTTTTTCATAGATGTAACCCAGCGCGTACATCGCTTCGGGGATGCCGGCAGCCGCGGCGTCTTTCAGGGAGACAACGGCCATCGCGTGATCACGGGTCACGCCTTTGCCGTTCATGTACATCAGACCGGCGGCCATCTCCGCGATATTGTCATCGTTGACGATGGACATCTTCTTGAGCCAGAGCAGGGCTTCAAATTTCTGGGAATCCTTGGAAGAAATGGTATTGACCGCTCTGGCCATCTCCATTGCCGCGGGCAAGAAACCTTGAAGAGCCGCTTTGCGGTACCAGCTGACGGCATCGGATATGTCCTGAGACTGACCCAGACCGCGCTGTGACATTTCCGCGAAGACTGCCTGCCAGAAGGCATTGCCGGTGTCTTTCGCTTTGTCTTTGCACAGGCTCAGATCCTCTTTGTATTTTGTTTTTAATTCGGAAGCCGTTTCAGAGGCATTGTTCAAAGCTTTTTCCATTTCAGCGGCTTTCTGATACTGACCCTGAGTGCGGTAGATCCACAGCAGGACTGTCTGGGCGTAATGGTTCCCGTTGTCCGCTTTGGCCTGATAATCTTCCGCGTTAGGGACATCCGGAGTCGTTTTGGTGAATTTGGCCAGGTTAATGTTGCCATCTTTTTCCCAGTTCTCGAACCAGTTCACAAAGGATTTCGCGCCTTCCTTGGTCGGCTTTTTGAAATCTCTGGCGATCCTCAGCGCCAGTGTTGATTTTGTTTCCTCATCTCCCTGAATGAGAGCATTTTGTACTTTTTGAGAAGTTTCTTCGCTGATGATGTCCGGAAACTGTGTGCGCAGGGACTGTATCTTTTTGATGGCGTTTAGTTCTCTGTCGCTAAAGATACCTGTAACGGAATCGGTTACCTTAGTGATCCATGTCGGGGTCTCAGCCTGGGCTGAGGTTTGGAAATGAGTATCATTCGCGGCGGCGAAGGTCAGAGCCGCGATAACAAGGGATAGAAATATCTTAGTCTGTTTTTTCATGTTCTTCTTTTGTGTGAAACGATGAGGCCGTCCTAAGCAGCCTGCTTCGTCAGCATATAGGATTTGACGCTGAAAAATCAATTCTATTCAAAAAAGGCAGGTCTGCCGGTTTGCGTCATAGAGCTTTTGGCTCAGCATTTTTTTTGGATAAGGGTGATGCTATAAATCATTTCCGAACAAACTCTAAAAAAAGAATAATACACGTCAAAAGTGGAAGTGACACCGGGATCAAAAAGTAAAGGCAATAGCGGAATTTTTTAGGAATATAGTCGCAGTATTCTCTTTTTTTCAGGATATCGCACCAGAGCAAATATAGAATCGGGAACAAGAGAATAAACAGACAGTTTTGGGGGAATATGATCATTGCTGAAAAAATAAAAACAAAAAATGCGTCATTGGGTATTGAGAATTCTGATCCCGACATTTCCATGATCCACAATGAGATAATGCCGGCCACTATCATAGCGATCCCTTCCGCGATAAAAAAAAGGTTGGAAATTCCCATGGTTCCTAAAAAGTCGAAACCCAGCCAGTCGCTGAAAATCAGGATATACAGGAGCAGCAGAAGCGGCGCTATCATAATTGGGAATGGATCCGCCTCCATATCCGCCCCAAAAACACCCGGATTACGAAGAAACCAGACCAGCATCCCCAGAAAAATAACAGCCGACCATCCCATCAGGGTGTAAAACAGTTTTCGTGCTAAGTGTTTCAAGTTGTCAGAATAATAGTTCATGTTTCAGTTCATGTTAATCCAGGTGAAGTATTACATAGAAAAGGCATCCAACGCCGAAAACCGGGATCAGGTTCAAGTAATGGAGAAATTTACAAGTTTTCTGAGAAAGAGGAACATGGTTTTTTCTCCTTTTCAGTCGGCATACCCAGAGGTAATACGCGATGGAAAACAAAGGCAGAAAGATGATCAGTTGATAGATCGAAAGTATTCCCAATAAAAATATGGAAAAGCAGAAGAAACCCTGCAATGGTGAGAGTGACACGTTTAAGAGAAAATATGCGGTGCTGCTTAAATGTGTTATGCACATGAAAACGATAGAAAGTCCCCAGGTTTCACGGAAACGGAGACATATCCAGTTGCTGAAAATCAGGATATACATGAGCAGCAGAGTGGCCATCGTTATAAATGATATGGTAAAGGATTCTTCCGGCAGGTGTATTTGTTCTAAAAGTATCCTAACTACAGGGTGTTCAAATAAGAACTCATGAAATATATTCGAGAAACATATCCACGCGAAAATAAAAACCGCCCAGCCCGCCAGAAGGTAAATCACCTTCAGACGCAGCATTTTGATTTCGTAGTAGTTGTCTGGCATCATTTGATCACTCATTTTTCAGCTCAAGTTTTTTTGAGAATTTTTCCAGGTCACGGCAGAAAAGCGTCGCTGGGTTTTTATAGTACAGGAGAAAATCCTTGCTGTCACGGCTTTCCGGGTAGGGGGCGTAACGGTGTTCGGCGCGGGCATTGCGCCAGACCAGCAGAAAAGAGACGGGATACTTTCCGGTGCAGGGCTGCAGAACGCCTGTCCACCAGTCATCGCAGGGGATCGCCTCGAAACCGGTTTCCGTGCAGGCAATGGGCTTTTGACGCTCTTTGCCCAGCCGGGTCAGGAAGGTCAGTATATTGTTCATGCGCGCCTGATAGGCTTCGCGGTCGTTGCCTTTGGAGCGTTGATAGCAGTCATAGCCCAGGATCTCCACAAACTCGTCGCCCGGATAGCGTTCCATATAAACATCGGCATTCGGGGTGACATCGGGCGAATAGGCGTAGATCAGCTGGTCGCATCCTCTGGCGCGGAGGTGGTTCCGGGTCATGACCCAAAGCTCTTTGAATTGTTCAGTGGTGCAGAGATCATGCCCCCACCAGAACCAGCTGCCGGAGTGTTCATGCCACGGACGGAAGATCAGCGGCACTTTTACTCCGTTGGTGTTGGTGATGGAGTTCATGAATACGGCGGCTTTGTCCAGCCAGGAGAGGAATTTCTCGTGGCGGTCCCCACCGGGCAGGATGGACTGGACAACGGTCTTGTCTTTTACATCCCAGGCGTTGCCGCCGGTGAGGGGATTATCCGCGTGCCAGCAGAAAAGGCTGATGCCGCCGCGCTGATAGTGGGCGGTGATCTCCCGGCGGATCAGGTCGAAGGGGACTCCGTCTATATTGTGCGCGGAGTCATGCTCGATCTGCCCCAGATCCCATCCGATGACGGCCGGATAGTCGCCGCAGACATCCTTGATATCGCTGCGGGAAGGAGCGTCGCTTTTCGGGTCCGCTTTCCAGCCCACACCGTAGGCGGTAGATTCATGGTGACCGAAGAGCGTTCCTTGAGCCGGGATCTCCATCAGAAGCCGCTGGAGTTTTTGGGCTTCCGGTGTGAAAGAATTGGTTTCGGCCGCGAATACGGAGCTGACAGCCAGAAAGACCGCGGCACAGACAGATAAAAATTTTGTATCATTCATAAGTTCAAAAACATTCCAAAGTTAAAAAAGGCCGCTCCCTTGTTTTCACAAGAGCCGCGGCCGATTCCTCATTCACAGTTCCGCAGAACTGTACCCCCGAAAGAGTTATGATTTGAGCATCTTCTCGATCTCTTTCCGTGTCGGTACGGAGGGCTGTGCGCCCAGTCGTGTGACAGAAATGGCGGCGGCGGCGATCGCGAAGCGGATGGCCTCCAGCAGTCCGAGCTCCTGACTCAATGCGGTTGCCAGCGCCCCGTTGAACACATCCCCGGCGGCGGTACTGTCCACAGCTTTGACTTTAAAGGACTTGATCATCTTTTTGCACTCCGGCGCGGAGAGATAGACACCCTTGGCACCCATGGTGATAATGACGATGGGCACGCCTTTCCGGTGCAGGATGGAGGCGGCTTCTTCCGCGGTCTTTTTATCCGTGACGGTGATGCCGGTCAGGGATTCAGCTTCCGTTTCATTGGGAGTCAGGATGGTGACCTTGCGCAGAAGTTCCTCCGGCAGAGGCTGCATGGGAGCCGGATTCA
>JAFZAR010000126.1 GCA_017557085.1 Verrucomicrobiota bacterium
GCTTTGCCCCGCGGCAATGCGCTCGCGGATGACATGGGAAGCAATATCGCAGTGAACATTATCCAGCAAATGCCAGCGGAAAGGCGGCGGAGGTGTTTGTGTGGTTTCTTTTGGACGTGTAACAATTACGAATTCAACCAGTTTCGCCAGTTCATCAGCATCTTTCCATTGTGTCAGCAAGGGGGCATGATCCATGCCGATAATGTAGAAAAGTCGATCTTGGGGGAAACGTCTCTTATATTCCCGAACGGTGTCAATGGTATAGGAAATGCCGCCTTTATCTATTTCATAAGTATCTAATTCCCAAGTTGGATGTGATGTTATTGCCAATCGAATCCATTGAAGACGCAGTTCCGCCGGGGCGCTTTGCTGTCCGGCTTTGAAGGGAGAGCGGGCCGCCGGGATGAAGTACAGACGATCCAGTTCCAGCTGACGGCAAACGGCTTCCGCCACCTGTATATGTGCCAGGTGGATGGGATCAAAGGAACCTCCATACATACCGATCTTCATCTTTGTCAGCTTTTGTCTGACAAGGAGTAGTGTGGTGGATTTTGCCTGGCATTTCAAGCTTTGGCAGTGGGAAAGATTTCAGGATATTGCTCAATCCCGCAGACAGCCGATAGGGACGATCTTTACCCCGTCCGGTCGGGTGATAGCCATATTCCCGCCGGTGATGATCAGCAGCAGATCCGGTTCCCGCAGAGGGTGCAGAGGTTCCTTTTGGTTGTATTCTTTCACCAGTTCCTTGATTTTCAACAAATGACTGGCTCCCAGTTCGATCTCACTGCTTCCCAGCTTGAATTCAATCAAGGCGTAACGGCCGTCTTCCAAGGTCAAGACCGCGTCTGCTTCCAGGTCATAACGGTCATGGTAGTAGGAGACTCGTCCGTGAAATGACTGTGAATATATTTTTAAATCTCTGATACACAAGCATTCAAAGAGAAATCCAAAGGTCTTCAGATCTTGTTTCAGATACTCTGGTGTCAGTCCCAGAGCCGCGATCGCAATGGAAGGATCCACAAATTCACGTTTCTGCCCGGCGCGAATGGTCGTTGCCGAGCGGATAGAGGGGCACCAGGCTTCTATATCTTCCAGAACGAAAAGGCGTTCCAGCGCGTTGAGATAAGCATAAAACGAATTGATGGAAATATTTTCCGCGTTGGCGGCAATGTCTTTAAGAAGGCATTGTTTACTGGCCAAAGTGGAAATATTCCTCGCGTAAGACTTTAAGATGAGTGCTGTCTGAGAAGGACTCCGGGTCACGCCGTCCACAGAGGAAATATCTGATTGGCAGATATTTTGCAGATATTCTCTGGCGATCATGAGTTTGGCCGTGTCGGATCTCTTCTTGAGCGAAGCCGGCCAACCGCCTCGGCAGGCAGCAAAAATCAGTTGTTCGATGGAGAGGTCGGAACGCTTTCCATCAATATCGTAGTCCTTTTTATCAAAGAGTTTCCGCAAAGAAATGCAACCGTTAGACTCCAGAGATTCAAACAGAGACATAGGGTACATTTTTATGCGTGAGATGCGTCCTGTGCCCGTGTGATGGATCAGCTTGTCGTCCACTGTTGTGGAGCCGGTCAGGATGTAAAGCCCTTCTTTTTGAAGGTTATCCACGGACATACGAACTGCGTCCCAAAGAACGGGAGCTTCCTGCCATTCATCGATCAGGCGAGGGTTTTCACCTTCCAGCAGCAAAGACGGCTTGGTCCTTGCGGTGAAAAGGTAGTTTTCCCGCATGTCTGGATCCTGTATTTGGATGACGCTTTTGGCCTGTTGTTTGGCGGTAGTCGTTTTGCCGCACCATTTAGGCCCGGTAATGAGAGTCGCTCCAAAGCATTCCAGATGCAGCTTCAACTGCTGATCCGCGATTCGTTCTAAATATGGCATAATCTCTTATGCTCTGCGCATAAAATTATATCATTTTTGAATGCTTGTCAACGGAGTTTTTGTTATTTCTATATTTCATTCTATTTCAGTATATTATATTTTTTAATTGGAGAGATTTGATGTATTTTGATGGAGACTTTTGATGTATTTCATTGGAGATATTTGAGGTGTTTTGATGGAGGTTTTTGAGGTAAA
>JAFZAR010000127.1 GCA_017557085.1 Verrucomicrobiota bacterium
AATTGAATAAAATAAAATTCAGATAAAAATCCAAAATAGAGTCTAATGTGGTTAGATACCTTTTGTTGATTTTAAATCGTATACAGATAAAATAATTCATATTCTATTTATCATTAAGTAATTATGAATAAAGACAATCGTTTTAACGGGACAGCAGTGAAAAGACTTATATTTGATATCTTGCAATTTATTTTTTTATCCGTGTGTTTGTCAAAATATCTTGACCCTCAAAGGATAGACAATCAGACTGTGTGGGGATGGTGTACATCACGGTGAATAAAACCTGCTAAAAATGCCGTCAGTATATATCAAAACATTTGGATGTCAGATGAATAAACGTGATTCGGAGGCTTTGGCCGCGCGTCTCACGGGTGTTTATCATTACACGCTGGCCGCCTCTGAAGAGGATGCGGATGTTGTTCTTCTGAACACCTGCAGTGTGCGGGATGGTGCTGATCAGAAAGCGATCGGCAAGATGCAGATGCTGATAGGTCAGGCGAGAGTTCATCATCGCCAGTGCATATTTGGTTTCCTGGGCTGTATGGCGCAGGCACAGGGAGAAAGACTGATGACTCTGCTGCCGGGTTTGAATCTTGTTTTGGGAACACACCGCTACCATCTGCTGGGCGATTATTTGTCTGAACTGGTTCAAGGCAAACAAAGCCGGATCGTTGACTGCGGAGGAGTCAAAGAATGTCCTCCGTTCTTCGATGAGCATCTGATGGCGGCGAATACTGCCGCCGAGGAAGAGGATAAAGATGGTGCCGCTCATCTGAGTCCAACAGCTTATGTGAATATCATGCATGGATGCAATCAGCATTGCACCTATTGCATCGTACCGGAGACTCGCGGCCATGAATTCAGCCGTTCCATAGACGGGATCGTTAAAGAATGTCGTTCGCTGGCAGATTCCGGCGTAAAAGAGATCACACTGCTGGGGCAGATCGTGACTAGTTTCGGACGTTTTGATATTCCTGTCTCGGAAGACGGACGCAGCGGTTTTGTTCAGTTACTGGATGCTATTGCGGAAATTGACGGACTGGAACGGATCCGTTTTACCGCGCCTCATCCTAAAGGCTATGGAAAAGACTTGGTCGAGGCTTATGGGCGCATTCCCAAATTGTGCGAAAGTGCGCATATCCCGGTGCAGAGCGGCAGCGACCGTATTTTGAAACTCATGCACAGGGGCTATACCGCGGAAAGATTTTTGGAGATCATTGATCAGCTTCGCGAGGTCCAGCCGACGATCGGATTGGCTACGGATATCATTGTCGGATTCCCCGGCGAAACTGAAGAGGATTTCCAGGCAACAGTTGATTTAGTACGGAGGGTGCATTTTGATAACGTATTTCTGTTCAAATACTCGCCTCGTCAGAATACTCCCGCGGCGGTCATGCCGGATCAAATACCGCAAGAGGTCAAGGAAGATCGTCACGCGCGTCTGCTGCAGGTGGTAAACGAATTAGCCCAGGCATCTTATGAACAAAAAGTGGGTGCTACGGTCGAGGTACTGGTCGAAGGAGTCAGCCGCCGGAATGTGAATCGCTTGCAGGGAAGGAGCCGATGTAATAAAATCGTGGTCTTTGAAGGACCCGCGGAGTGGGTTGGAACGATTCGCAAGTTCAAAGTGACTCGCGCAGGGCAATATTCTCTTTATGGAGAACCTGTTTAAGAAGAATATATAAAATGAGCTTATCTTGTTTATCATTGATTCTAGGAGCGATACTGATCCTCAGTTCCGCTTTTGTATTTGTTCGCCCGGAACAGACCCGGAAGTTCCTGAAAGCTTTTCCACGCTCTCTGCCGATCGGATATTTCTTTCTGATCGTGAGCACGGTTTGGTTCTTATATTACTTTAGCCTGGAGAATGTTTCGGACTTTGCAGCGATGAAAAAGCCCATGTTTATCGCTTTTATCGTGATAGCGGTGGGTGTCGGCCTTTATGTGAAGGATTTTTTGGCAGTCAGGGCCTATTCGATCTTTATGTTTTTGGCAGCCAAGCTGATTTATGATACCGCACGTTACGCGGATTGCTGCTGGGCTGTGCTTTTCCCGTCAGTGGCGACGGTATTGGTATTCTTTGGAATGTGGTTTACCGCGACACCTTGCCGTATGCGCGATGTCCTGAACTGGCTGACGGATAAACCTAAACGGCTCAATATATTAGCCGGTTTTCGTGCGTTGCTGGGTGTTATTTTTATCATTTTGGGAATCATGGGCGTACATTGATTACGTCACATTTAATAAATACAACTTAAAAATATGAATTCAAACGAGTTGGCTTTAGCCTGTGTGAAATTTGCGGAGAACCGCAAGGCGGAGAACATCACGGTATTGGATGTTCGCGGCGTGACTTCTGTAACTGA
>JAFZAR010000128.1 GCA_017557085.1 Verrucomicrobiota bacterium
GCGAAGTCCTTGTTCGACCCCGCCGCGCCCGTGTTGACAAAAAATCTGCGCATTCTTTCTTACCGTGTCAGCGTCCTATTCACGGCCGCTCAGCCAGTTCTTGATACGCTCCAGGAATCCCTGACTCATGGGGTTGACATCCTGTTTGCAAAGCTGGGCGAACTCTTTCAGTTTCTCCTTCTGGGCCGTATCCAGATGGCGCGGGACTTCCACTATCACCCGGACATGCAGATCCCCGGTGCCGTGACCGTGGACATTCTTCACACCCATGCCGCGCAGACGGAAGACCGTGCCCGACTGAGTCCCCTCCGGGATGACGATGCGCTTCTTGCCCTGCAAAGTGGGTGCTTCCAGCTCACCGCCCAACGCCGCCGTCACGAACGGGATCGGCATCTCACAGATCAGATCGTCGCCGTCACGCTCAAACAGATCGTGCGGTTTGACGTTCAGAAAAACATACAGATCGCCGGCAGGGCCTCCGCGCAGTCCCGCCTCACCGTTGCCCGATGAACGCAGACGCGTGCCTGTATCCACTCCCGGCGGGATCTTGATGGTGACCTTGGACATTTGAGTTCCCCGGCCTGTTCCGCGGCAGGCAGAGCAGGGCTTTTCCGGGATGCGTCCCGTGCCGGCGCATTTCTGGCAGGTCTGCACCATGCTGATCCAGCCGCTGCCGACCTTGACCTGGCCTCTGCCGCCGCAGTCGGGACAGCTCTTCATGCTGGCGCCCGGAGCCAGTCCCGTTCCGTTGCACTGGCTGCAGGTGGTCGCTTTGCGGACATTGAGTTCCTTCTCACATCCCAGCGCGGCCTCTTCAAAAGTGATCGTCAGGTCATAGCGCATATCATTCCCGCGCTGCGGCCCGCTGCTGTTGCGGCGGTTGTGCATCCCGCCAAAGATCTCGTCAAAGATACTGCCGCCTGCGCCGCCGCCGAAAACCTGACTGAAAATATCGAACGGATCCTGGAACCCGGCACCGCCGCCGCCGAAACCGCTCCGTTTGCGGGGATCGAACGCGTCGGCTCCATATTGATCATAAGCCGCGCGCTTCTGGGGATCGCTCAGCACCTCGTAGGCTTCCCCTAATTCCTTAAATTTTTCCTCGGCTGTCTTGTCACCCGGATTCTTATCGGGATGATACTTGATAGCCAGCTTGCGGTAAGCCTTTTTCAGCTCCTCATCCGTGGCGTTTTTCTCCACGCCCAAAACAGCATAATAATCTTTTGCCATACTCTCCTATTTTTCCTCCTCATTCTTTTCCGCCGGTTTGCGGGCCACGATCACACGAGCCGCACGGATCAGACGAGTGTTCATCTTGTACCCCTTGCGCAGCACCTGTGCCACATGACCGTCCGGCACTTCATCTGTCTCCTTCTCGGAAACAGCCTCATGGTAGGAATGGTCAAATTCCTCACCCTGCGGATCTATCGTCTCCACTCCGCACTCTTTCAGAACATTATGGAATTGAGACAAAACCATCTCGATCCCCATTTGAAGCGACTTGGCCGCCGGATCCGTCACCTGGGCGGAAGCCGCGAACGCCATCTCGAAATTATCCAGTACCGGCAGAAACGTCTCGACGATAGCCACCTTGGCCGACAGGACATCATCCTGCCGACGACGCTCCGAGCGCTTCTTAAAGTTGTCAAAATCCGCTACCAGCTGAAGGAGCTTGTTCCAGTACTCCTCCGCCTTGGACGCTTTTTCCCGGAGTTCTTTGATCTCCTCCGGAGTCAAAACCTTTTCCTCTTGTTCTTCAGACGTTTCCGTCTTTTCCTCATCCAAAACCTCAGTCTCAGCCGCCGCGGTTTCTTCCGCGTTCTGCTCGGTCTGTTCCACCGGTTCCTGATCGGTGTTTGTTTCCTTATTTTCTTCTTTGTTCATGCTAAAAGGATTCCACATAACTGTAACGGGATCACACTGGGAGACTTGACTCTCGGATCCCAGTCACCTCCGTTCTTCATATTAGCGCAGAAACTTTCCTTCTGCAACCATAGAGACACAAATTCTCAATTTAATTTTAAAATATTTTTTTCAATTCGAGACAAATTGTCTCAGATGCAGAAATTATTCCTTTTCTTACACAAAAAACATACCGAGCGGGTCTTTATAGGTAAGACGAGCAAGTCGTCACACAATTCAAAATCAAGATAGACCTTTCCCTGTCGATTTGACATACTGGGCAGAGGAGGAAATATCCTATGGATGAACTGAATCTCAACAACGGAAACACGAAATCAAGCAGCAAGCCTTTTCTGGCGGGTGTCATCATCATGATGGCTGTACTCTGCGCCGCCGGGATGTGGGTCAAACAAACCCAGAAACAGGCTCAAACCGAACGGGATAATCAGAAACAGCTGTTTCAGGAAGAATCCGCTCAGATGGTTGAGCAGATCAACGAGGCCAACGCCAACTATCTGGCCGAAGCCAACCGAATCAACGCCGAACAGCATGATCCGCTGGATCCGGAAACCCTGGTGCAGCAGCTGTATAAACTGAAAGACCTGCCGGACAACAAAGCCCGCAGTCCCCGCGCATTCTACTGTCTGCAAGGGCTTTTGCTGAACGGAACCAACGCCCTGCCGGCTCTGAAAGACCTGCTCATTGACGGCTACGATTTCAACCTGGACGCGCGTCCTCTCTACCCAAACCGTACCCTGAGACAGGAGATCGCCTCACTGCTGGTCACTATGGGGAACCGTCCGGCAGCCGACCTGCTGAGCCAGCTGCTGCCCGCGACCCAGACCGTGGAAGAACTGGCCAATCTCTGCAAAGCGCTCATGAGCGTTTCCGACGGATACCGTCCCTACTGCATCAGCGCCGCGCGGGATAAGTACAACCAGCTGATCGAGAAACAAAAAGAACTCACTCCGCAGAAAACAGGTCTGCTGGAGAAAGCGGTTTCCTTCCTGAAACAGGATAATTCCAAAAACTCGGAACAGCTCAATGCCAACCGTCAGGACCTCAAAAAGATATACAACCTGCTCTTTACCGTTCTGCGTGACGAGGAATTTGCTGTCGAACTTCTGGAAAAA
>JAFZAR010000129.1 GCA_017557085.1 Verrucomicrobiota bacterium
CGGATGCGCTACCTATGACGAAGCCGAAGAAGTCGTCAAAGAAATGGTCGCCAAAGGCTGCACAGGCATCGAGCTTTGCGCCGGTTTCGGCAACGAAGGCATCGCCCGCATGAAGAAAGCCGCCGGTGAAGGTGTCGCCGTGGGCGCGGTCAAATTCGACTTCCATCCCGCTTTCGGATTCAAGAGCGGTGATGAAATGTTCCAGTAAAAGAGGGACATTGATCCTTTAAAACAAACACAAAGACGCGAGTTTTTTCATCGCGTCTTTTTTATTTACACAAAATATTTGACAATTACGACAAGGAGTCGTATATTGAAAGAGTTGACGCGAAACGTCGTCATCACTGACAAATGAAAGAGAACACGATGAACAAAATCAAGACCGCTCTGGCCAATTCGGAACTGAGCATCATGGAGCTTTTATGGAAAAAAGGCTCGCAGACAGCGCGGCAGATACGGGAACAGCTCTATCCCGACACGGATCACGCCCAACACGGAACCGTCCAAAGGCTTTTGCAAAGGCTGGAGGAGAAGGGCTTTGTAAAACGCGACAACGGCCAAACCGTCCTGACCTTCTGGCCGCTGGTCTCGCGCAATGAATATGCCGGCGCGCAGCTGGAATCCCTGGCTAACCGCCTGACCGACGGAGCGCTGACACCGCTGATCACTCACTTTGTGGAAGAACGCAAGATCTCCAAAGACGATATCCAACAGCTGAGACAACTGCTGGACAATTTGGACGACAGCCGCGAATAGGAGAACCGTCTCATGGATACCTTCTTCCAAGTCATTCTGAGCAACATCCTGATAGCCGCCGCCCTGGCCGGAGCCGCCTGGGCCGTGGAACGCTGGATGAAACGGCCGCTCCTGGCGCATCTGCTTTGGCTGCTGGTCTTTGTCAAGCTGCTGTGTCCGCCTCTGCTGGAGGTGGAAGCTCCGCTTTTATCTCAAACCGGTACAGCGGCGGCCGAAGCAAACTGGCACTCAGCCGCGCTCCAACTCTGGGCTCAGACTCAGACACTGATCCTTGTATGCTGGCTGACGGGAAGCGCTTTCGTGCTGATCTCCTCCCTGACCCGCGTCTTTCGATTCAACCGGCAAATCAGCCGTTATTCCACTCCCGCGCCGGAAGATATCCAGCGTCTGGCCCGCGAACTGGCACCGCGGCTGAAAGTCAAAAAACTGCCCCGCATCCTGATCACACCGGCACGGCTCTCGCCGCTGGTCTGGTGGACAGGCGGGAGCGTTCACATCCTCTTGCCTCAAATCCTGCTGGACAAGATGGAACCAGCCCGGCTGAAATGGGTACTGGCCCATGAACTGGCTCACATTTCCCGCCGGGATCACTGGGTCCGCTGGCTGGAATGGCTGACCGCGATCGTCTTCTGGTGGAACCCGCTGGTGTACCTGGGCCGTAACCGTCTGAGAGCCAACGAGGAAATTTGCTGTGATGACAAAGTGCTTTCCACGCTGTCCGTCACTCCGCGGCAGTACGCAAACACCCTTCTGGACGCTCTGGAGCATCTGGCCGGCTCGGAAATCCGTCCCCCGGCAATGGCCAGCGCTATGAACAACGGAGGCTATATGGAACAGCGTCTGAGAGAAATTATTATGGGACGCAAGCCGATCATTTCCCGCTGTCAGAAAATCGCTTTTGGTGCCGGCGCGGCGGTGATCCTGCCTTTGGCCTGTCTCTGGACCCAAAGCGAGACCCCGGTCGAAACCACTCAGATTGCCCAAGCCCAGCCGGAAATCATCCCTCTGCTGGCTGAGGAACCGTCAGTGCCAAAACCGGAAATCATTCCTGTGGATTACGTTGAGGCCAAAGATACTCCATTGACCCTGGAACAGGTGGATGGACTCCTGAAACAGCTCCAAACCGGATCTCCGCGACAGAATCTGAAACGTTCCATGGAAGAGACCTGCCGCCGGATGCTGGAACTTCAGATGGGATTCTCTGATCCCACTCTGCTGCCTTATCAGGAAGAACTTAGGAAACAGCTGGAAAATCACCTGAACAACCCTGCTACCCAGGGACAGCTCAAACAATATCAAGAGCAGTTCAGGAACCAACAGGAGCAGCTTAAGAAACAACAGCAAGAACAACTCAGGAAGCAGGAAGAACTCATCAGGAAGCAGATGGAAGATCAACTGAACAACCCTGCTACCCAGGGACAGCTCAAACAATATCAAGAGCAGTTCAGGAAC
>JAFZAR010000130.1 GCA_017557085.1 Verrucomicrobiota bacterium
AAAGATCTGGGTGATGCCATTATGCGTCCGGGCGATCTGGTCAGACCGATCGACCCCGAAGGCGGTGATTGGTTTGTCACAAACATTGTCAGCAACAGCAGATATCCGGGACAGGATGCTGCCTATGGCAGTGAAGGTCCCAGCAACGCGCTGGACGGTGATGTGAACACCAAATATTTGAACTATGATGTGAACAATTCCGGTTTCATCGTGACTCCGAAAGCGGGCAAGACCACTGTGAAGAGCATCAGATTCTGGACAGCCAATGACTCCCCGGATCGTGATCCAACGAGTTGGGTTCTGTACGGTACCGATGAAGCGATCGTAAGCACGGACAACAGCACCGGTTTGGAAGAAAACTGGACGCTGATCGACAGCGGTAATGTTGATCTGCCGGCTGACCGCAAGGTTGAAGGCCCGCTGGTTGCAGTCAACAACGATACTGCTTACACCTCCTACAAACTGCTTTTCCCGACACTGAAGAACGCTGGCGAAGGTCACATGCAGATCGCTGACACTCTGTTCTACAAAGATACAGAGGGAACCAGTCCGATCTTCCAGGAAGGTGAGATCGGTTTGGCTGTTTCTTATGGTGAATCTGTATGGAGCAGAATGGGATATGGTGAATCCACTCAGCATGCCATTGATGGCAACACGGGTACCAAATACTATGTCCGCAATGGTAAAGGCTCAGGCATCATCCTGATCCCGACCGCCAGCAGCTCCATCGTGACGGCTATGACCATTACTACCGCTAATGACGCTGAACAGCGCGATCCTACCAGCTATATTCTTTATGGAACGACTGATCCAATAACCAGCGCTGATTTCACCAACGGTGATTCTGAATTATGGGTCAAGATCGCTGAAGGCGAGATCAATCTGCCTGCCGGTCGTAAGACCATCATCGAGGAACCAATCGAGTTCGATAACATGCAGATTTTCTACGCTTACAAGGTCGTCTTCCCCACCATCAAGAGTGAGGATCCGACCAGCGGTATGCAATTCTCTGAGATCCAGCTCTACGGTGATGTCCTGGAAGCCGCTCCGGCGAACCTGATCAATTATCCGAGAGATTTCTTCATCGCGGTCAGCACAGATGTGAGACCGTCTTCAGAACATTCTGACTCTGAGTCCGCCGCGATGTTGATTGACAATGTTTATGGTGATCCTGCTACCAAGTACTACAATAAAGCCTGCTGGACCAACAACATTGGCTTCATTGTGACACCTTCCGTTACCAAGGAACTCCAGTTCATTGAATTCTGCACTGCTAACGATTATGCCGAGCGCGATCCGTCGAGCTATAAGCTCTATGGCACGAACGATGAGATCACCTCTGTGGATAACGGCAGCGGCAATGAAGAAAACTGGACCCTGATCAAAGAAGGTACACTGAACTTCACAGATGACCGTAACACTCAGACCGAGCAGATCACTCTGGACAGCGCTGTGACCTACAGCTCTTATAAGATGATCTTCCCGACCCGCAAGAGCGATGATGTGACGACCACTGACAAGTACCAGTTGGGTATCCAGGTCTCTGAGATCTTCATGTACAGCTCTGCTTATGAGCGCATCACCGATCCTGCTGATTTCATTATTGCGGTGGCTGATTATCAGTCCGGCAGTAACTATCCTGCTCAGGAACCTCCTTACGCGGTTGCGGATGGTGACATCAAGGTCAAATACCTGAATCGCGGTGGTCCCAAGAGCGGTTTCATCGTGACACCGGCCGTGCAGGTCACTCCGACAGCGGTCATGTACACCAGAGCCAATGACTCTGCGGATCGTGATCCTCTGACCGTTGAGATCTACGGCACGAACGATCCGATCATTGATCAGGACAACAGCGCGGGTGATAAAGAAAACTGGATACTGGTAGGCTCAGGTACCTTTGAGGCTTCCGATTTCCGTTTCAGAAACAGTAACATCATTTACTTCACCAACACGGATGCTTTCAGCTCCTACAGAGTGATCTTCCCGACACTGAGAGGTACAGGTTTGATGCAGGTCGGTGAATTCTACTTCTTCGATCTGAGTGAACCCGAACCGCCGACTCCGGTCACCTTCGACTTTGAAGGCGACGTGAATTACAGCGGTTCCGCCAATGGCAGCATCACTGCCGGAACGGTAGAAGGTTCTTACACCGTGAAGGGCAGTGGCGCTGACGTTTGGGGCGACAATGACCAGTTCTTCTACGCGGCCAAGAAGGTCGAAGGCGACTTCGACTACACAGTCTGTGTGGAAAGCTTCGACGGCAGCTCTAATGCCTGGGCCAAGGCCGGTATCATGGTTCGTGAAGCCAACGCGGACGACAACCAGATCGGCAATGCCCGCCGCTTCGCTCTGCAAGTCCAGACCGAAACCGGCAAGGGCAGCTCCAGCACTGATTACTGGGCCTCTTATCGTGATGCCGTGGGTGCCAGCGTAGGTGACGGACAATGTGTCCATAATGGACCGTTTGTGTTCCCGCATCTGCAGCGTATCGCTTATGTGGACGGTGTGGTCTATGGTATGATCAGTGAAGACCAGGGCGAAACCTGGAATGTTCTGACAGTCATTGACACGAATACCTGGGCCGATGGAAGACTGGGCGCTGAACTGCCTCTGTACATCGGTATGTGGGTGACCTCTCACGAGGCCAACAGCAATGACGCGACCGCTGAATTCAGCGGAGTGACCCTGGTGGACGGCTCTGTTCCGATGTCTATCGTGAAGCAGCCGCCTGCAGAGCTCTCCGTGGAAGAAGGCTCCATCTTTGGACCTTCCGCTTTCGGAGTGATCGCTTTCGGTACGTATGCTGAATTCACATGGGAGAAAGACGGTCAGAGTATCTCTGACGAAGATATCGAAACATTCTATGCCAGCAAGAAACTTGAAGGTGTTTATCGCCTGTTTGGTATGCAGAATTCGACTGTCAGCCCGAGCATCTGCTTCTCCAGCGAATGCAATGTGAGCGTTGATCCGAGCACCAATCCTGGCAAAGTCCAGGTTTGGATCTATGACAGTCCGAATCCGGGCAGTCTGGCCGCCGTGGAAACAGCCTTCAATAACTTCAGAATGGCCGATCAGGTTTACTACATGACGGATTATCTGGAGATCCCGGCTGACCGCGCTGATTATTACGGCTCTGCCTTTATCGGCTTGCTGACACCGGAAGAAACAGGAGCCTACTACTTCTATGTGGCTTCCGATGACGACAGCGCGTTCTATCTGAGCACGGATGACACTCCGGAGAATCTGACTCTGATCGGTGGTATCCACAGCGGTGACTGGACCAACAGTCGCGAATACACCAAGTATGACTATCAGAAGTCCGGTCCGGTGAATCTGGAAGCCGGCAAGAGCTATCTGTTCGTTGGTATGCACAATGAAGGCAGCGGCGGAGACAACTTCTCTGTTGCGTGGGCTACTCCGAGCATGGGCGACGTGGTTCCGACCACCCCGATCCCGGCCAAGTACCTGAGCCAATACGGCGTACCCAATGAGAAAGAACTGACTCTGAGCTACAGCATCGAAGGTGATGAACTGGTTCTCCGCTGGGCTGCTGAATCCGGCGCGAACCTGGAAGTGGCTCCGACAGCCGACAGCACCAGCTGGACGCTCCTGAGAGCTGAATTCGTAGGCGGTGCCTATCAATGCAGAGTTCCGATGAATGAAGCCGCTGGCTTCTATCGTCTGGTAGCTGAATAATATCACTAACGCAATGAGCGCGGGCGACGCAGGCCGCCCGCGCCCCTTGTGGCTATCCTGAAAATGATGAAAGCATTAAATAATAAAACAGGTCTTAGCAAGGCGTTCACGCTGATCGAATTGTTGGTGGTCATCGCGATCATCGCCATTCTGGCCGGTATGATCTTGCCTGCGCTGAGCAAAGCAAAAGCGAAAGCACAGGGTACCTCCTGCATGAACAACGGTAAGCAGATGATGCTGGGCGTCAGCCTGTTCACCAACGATCATGATGACTGGCTGCCTTGCAATCCGACCGGCGGCGGCGATCCGGACGCGAATGCGACCGAGTGGTGTCAGGGTACGATGGATTTCAACCGTAATAATACGGATAACACCAACACCATGATGTTGATGAATCCGAGCACCTGTCAGCTGGCCGATTATATCGGCAAGAACCCGAAGCTGTTCAAATGTCCTGCGGACAAGAGCAGAACCGATCGCGGTCCCCGCGTTCGTACCTTTGCCATGAATCAGGCGGTGGGTTCATACGAAGTCGGCAATGTGGGCAGCGGCAATTACCGGACAGTCCACAGCGACTGGCTGAACGGCGGCAACAACGCCAGCGGCGCGTTTCTGTGCTATGGCAAGATGTCGGCCTTTACCCGTCCGGGACCGAGCCGTACATGGGTGATGGTGGATGAAGATCAGTACTCCATCAACGACGCTAATTTCGGTGTGGAAACGCAGCTGAGTGAATACCGCACGGGTTCCAATCCGGATACGGCTTCCGGCCGCTGGGTGGACCTTCCGTCCATCGAGCATGGCGGCGCTTGCGGTTTTGGTTTCGCTGACGGCCACTCTGAGATCAAGAAGTGGAAAGATTCCCGCACGATCGCGATGGTCCGTAAAGGTACTGTGAGCGGCAACGTGGGACAGATCTCCCAGGAAACTCATGCCAACAGCGCGGATATCCGCTGGCTGTTCGACAGAACATCCGCTCCGGCCAACTAAGCGTGTTGTGATTTATTAGAAACGAGATCTGTTCAGGGGCAGCCTGGCAGATCTATATATAAAGGGCGTGTGAAAATATTTTCGCGCGCTCTTTATTTTTTTATTTACATTTCTTTCATTTCAATGTACTCTTTTTCTGCCTCTAGCAATAGGGGATATGATTTTAAATTTTTCATTAGGGCGGTATCGGGTGATACCGCTTTTTTTGTTAAAATAATAGACTTGCAAAGATTTTGAAGTTAAAATTTGGGCAGTTATGACACAATCGCTGATTGTGGACTTCTAAAAATTATTAAATTAAAAGTATTTATAAGATATTATGAGGCAATTCCAAATCATATTCACGCCCGTGGCCGCGGCTGAGCTTGGCAAGATGCCTAAAGACTTGCAGTTGAACATTCTGGGTGAGTTTCGGGGGCTGCCTCAGCAGGTCTATCAGGATGACGAGAGTTTTGGCCGTTTGGAACGGGATGGAAGGATTCTGCACCGCTATCGTCTGGGGGATTATCGCATTTATTTCGAGAAACATGAGCTGGGTGTGCTGATCCACCGTATCCTGAGCCGCAACACATTGAAGGACTTCTGCTTTCGCTCCAAGATCAGCCTGATTGGCGAGGACGAGGATCTGGAAGATAATCCCCACTTCTGGGAGTTGATCGAAGCCGGTAAACAACATGCCGGCAACGCCGTGCCGCCTGTCATTAAATAAGTCCCGGCAGTTATAATCATGTGGTGATGAACCACATGATCAACACAGATAAATCAACATAATGACGCGCATTCCGCGTCATTTTTCATTCTTCGGGGCTTTGATTTAAATTGTTTTACCGCCGTTTGGCTTTGCCGGAGAGGGGTTCTACGGAATTGCCGTTGTCGGCCGGGATATGAACGGACTGCAGAGGGATACCATTCTCATCCACAACGACATCTACCGGTACCTGGACGACACGGCCATCGGCTGTGGTAACGGTCTGCCACTGGCGGACGACATAGGTACGGTTATTGAAGACCTCACTCGTAGCGGCCGCGGTACCTTCGCCGAAACCTGCCACAAAACCGGCGGTATTGCCAACGACTCCGCCGACAGCCGCGCCCGCGGTACGACCGGCGGCCGGCCCCGGCTGACGCGGATTAGTGACGCCCATGATGTTGGGATCAGAGGCGCAGCCCGCAGTGAACACAGCGGCTGAGAGAGCCGCGAACAAGATTTGAGAAAGATTCTGTTTCATGACCTTTTCTATCACCGCCAGCAGTGTAGCAATGAGCAGGGCCGGGAGACAATCTTAAAAGATGTGAAGAAGGATACTTGCCAAAGCGAGGAAGAAAGGAGCATAATAAGGCTCAAGGAAAGCATAAACGGTTTCCGAAAATATAAGAATTTGTAAAAGAAAGAAATAGAATGAAAAACAGATTGAAGAAGTATGGGATCCTGACCGCGCTGGCAGTTGGACTGGCGGCAATGCCTTCGCTGGCGGAAGCGGCTTCATCATACAATGTGGATATCAGTATTTCGTGTGGTCCTACCGCTTCTGTCATTATGAAGCATGCGTATCACAGCAGTCATCCGATGATGGGTCCCAATCACGGTGATCCCAGATTCAAGAAGCATCCGGGACCTAAAGATCCGAAGTTCGATTCCAAATATCCGGGATTCAATTCAAAAGATCCGAGGTTTGATCCCCGATTCAGTCCAAAGGATCCAAGGTTCAACCCCAAAGGACCGTTGCTGCCGCCTCAGTTTCAACCGAACCCTCAACCAAAACTGGATCCTAAAAAAGACAAAAAGAAAGTAGAACCGCCGAAGGCTGTGAAACCGGAACCACAAAAGGCTCAACCCAAACAACCTCAGCCTAAACAGCCGGAACCTAAACAACCGGCGCCTAAAGCGCAGCCTCCCCGTCACTAGGATCTGAGGATATAATTTTGCAAGCCCCTGCGCCGTGTGGTGAAAGGGGCTTTTTAGCACTGTTTCGGTTTGAACATATCTTGCGGATTGAAAAAAGGGAGGATTTTTTCTAAACTACAGGGGAAGCGTATCGGAGTGTACGGAATATGAAGAAAGTGAAAGCATTATTTTGGGCGGCTGTGGTGACAGTGTTCGCGGTCGCGGTAACGACGGTGGGAAAAGCTGATGGAGCGGATCCGGCGGCTGGCAGTGAGTTCGTGAAGTTCCGTTTTGCCCATTGGAATATCGGACATTTTTCCTATTATGATGGCGCGGACGGAAAGGATCAGACGACTATCAGCGCGGAAAAGGCAGATGAAATGGCTTTGCGCTATAAGAAAGTCATCAATGAAGTCAGCCCCGATGTGATGGGCGTGGCTGAGTATGAACCGGCATTCGCGCTGGATGGACGGCTGGCCAAGGACGTGATTTTCCAGAACTTCAAAAATCAGTATATCGGGACAAAGTACGCGTATAACTGCAACAGTATATTCATGAACGGAATGGCGGCCTTGTCTGAGAAAGAGATCAAGTTCACCAAGATGGTGCAGACCCGGTATTACAAAGTCGTGGAAGTGAAGCTAAAGGGCAAGATCGTGAAGATCGTGGAAACTCACACGGACTGGAACCAGGGCGAGAACGGAGCGGCCTACAGAGCACTGCAGTTCAAAGAGATTCTGGACGCGTTCGCAAAGGATGAATATGTGATCCTGGCGGCGGACTGGAATGTGGATTCCAAGGTGGCCATGCAGGAATATCAGCCGTTCATTGACGCGGGCTATACGATGGCCAACGGAGGATATCTGGGACTGCTGTCCACTTATCCGAGATCCAAGAGCGGCGGTTTTATTGATAATATCATAGTGAAGGGATTCGCTGTTTCCAATATCGGGGTCAGCGAGGAATCGGGAAATTTGAGCGATCACCGGCTGATCTACTGCGACCTGATCATGAATTAAGGGAGACAGAGAAATTTTTGTTTGGATCGCGTTTCGTGCGGACGCGTTCTCAATACAGGGAGAGACGATGGCGGAAAGATTGCCCATATACGAGATCGAACAGGAGCTGGTCAGCGCGGTCGGAAGATGCCGGCGGCTGATCATTCAGGCGCCCACCGGTTCCGGCAAATCCACACAGGTGCCGCAGATGCTGCTGAGGAATGGTCTGTTGGGGAACGGACAGGTCGTCATTCTTCAGCCCAGGCGTTTAGCCGCGCGGATGCTGGCTGATCGTGTAGCCAAAGAAATGAAAGTCCCGCTGGGCGAGGAAGTGGGCTATCAGATACGTTTCGAGAGCCGGGTCTCTTCGCGGACACGGATCCGTTATGTGACGGAAGGCGTGCTGCTGCGGCAGATGATACAGAATCCCAGACTGGAAGGAGTGAATGCGCTGGTCTTTGATGAATTTCACGAGCGGCATCTTTACGGAGATATCACGCTGGCACAGGCGCTGGAGCTTCAGGAGAAACATCGCCCGGATCTGCTGATCCTGGTGATGTCAGCGACCTTGGACGCGACTGAACTGAGAGGGTATTTGGCACCGTGTGAAGAGCTGACTTCGCAGGGGCGCACTTTCCCGGTGGAGATCAGTTATCTGCCTCAGCGCTCACGACCGGGACAGCCGGGCTGGCTGCCGGTGTGGGAGCACGCGGCGAGGGCTTTCAGCTATGCCGCGCGTCAGGGACATCAGGGAGATGCGCTGATCTTTATGCCGGGTGGTTTTGAGATTCACAAGACGTTGGAGGCATTGCGGAACTGCGCTGAGGCAAAGGGACATGTTCTGCTGCCGCTGCACGGGGAGCTTTCCAGCGGTGATCAGGATGCCGCCGTTGCGCAGTATGACGCGCCTAAGATCGTAGTGGCGACCAATGTGGCGGAAACCTCCCTGACCATTGCCGGAGTGCGGCTGGTCATTGACAGCGGTCTGGCAAGGATGGCTCGTTATGACGCGGCCAGAGGCATCAATACTCTGCTGATCGAACGAGTTTCACAGGCATCCACTGATCAGCGTGCCGGACGCGCGGGACGTACCGCACCCGGATGGTGTGTAAGGCTGTGGGATGAACGGGAACAACTGACACGGCTGCCGCAGGAGCTTCCGGAGATACGCAGACTGGATCTGGCGGAAGTCATCCTGACGCTGAAGGCCGCGGGAGTGCGTGATCTGAAAAATTTCCGCTGGCTGGAACCGCCGGACGAGCTGAGCCTGTATCGCGCGGAATCGCTCCTTCGTGATCTGGGAGCATTAGATGCACATGGATCCATCACAGAAACCGGTCGCAGAATGCTGGCTTTTCCGGTGCATCCGCGCTATTCCCGAATGCTGATCGCGGCCGAGGAATATCACTGTGTGCGCCAGGCTGCGATGATCGCGGCGCTGACTCAAGGCCGGGATCTGCTGCTGCGCAAGGTGGATCGTTCCGTGGAGCAGTTCCGGGAAGACTTGTTTGGCGAAGAACAGGAATCGGACTTCTGGGTGATGATGAGAGCCTGGAATTACACGGTCAAAAACAATTTCAATCTGGATGCCTGCCGCAGGATCGGCGTACACGGCATCACCGCACGTCAGGTCAAACCGCTGCTGGATACTTTTCTGAAGATCGCGGAGCAGGAAGGGCTGCATACTGATCATCCCATGCCATCGGATGATGAGATCCGCAAATGCGTGCTGGTCGGTTTCTCGGATCGTGTGGCCAAGCGGCTGGATTCGGGAACACTGCGCTGTGCGCTCAGCCACGGACGGTTTGGTCTGCTCAGCCGGGACAGTGTGGTACAGTCCGCTCCGTTCTTTGTGGCGGCGGAGATCAGCGAGATCGAAGGACGCGACAAGACCGTCAGCACACTGCTTTCCATGGCGACGGCGATCAAGACCGAGTGGCTGGAAGAACTTTATCCCGACGAGATCACCGCGCAGACCCTTGTCACCTATAATTCATCGGCACGGTGTGTGCAGGCGGAAGAGCAGCTTCTTTTCCGGGACATTCCACTGGTGAAAAAAACGCTGGATCCGCAGAACAGCTCCAAGAGCGTTTTGGCGAAAATGCCGGCGGATTTTGTGAACAAGGCGGCGGAACTGCTGGCGGAGGAAGTTCTGGCCGGACGACTGGTTCTGAAGAATTGGGATCATTCCGTGGATCAGTGGATACTGCGTCTGAACTGTCTGGCGCAATGGTGCCCGGAACTGGGGCTGGCTCCGATTACCGATGAAGATCGCAAGTCAATTATTCAGGAAATCTGTCACGGTTCCTTTTCTTATAAAGATATCAAAGAGGCTGATGTCAAAACGGCGGTCAAGTCCTGGCTTTCTTATGAACAGCAGAGGATACTGGAAAAACAGGCGCCGGAGCGGTTGATCCTACCCAACGGACGCAAGCCCAAGCTGACTTATGTGAGCGATGGTCTGCCGTTTGTGGCGATGCGAATACAGGAACTTTTTGATGTGAAAGCGATGCCGAAGCTGGGAATGGGCCGGGTGCCGATCGTATTGCATATCCTTGCGCCCAATATGCGTCCGGTGCAGGTGACACAGGATCTGGAGAATTTCTGGAAGGAACACTATCCGAAGATCAAATCCGAAATGCAGAGGAAATATCCCAAGCATCAGTGGAGATAAGGCCGCTATTCTTTTGCGGCTGAAAGCTCGCGGCGTTTCTCAAGATTTTCCAGGAGCTGTTTTTTCAAAGTTTGATGCTGAGAGTATGTGACTGAGTCCAGCCATTTGAGCGCTTCATCGAATTGCTCATTCAATATGGCAACTCTGGCGTAATGCAGGATGATGCCTTGGCGTTCAGAATCATCAGAAGCCATTGTGTAAGCCTTTTCCCAGGCGGCACGGGCCTTTTCCGAATCAAAAGGTGTGATGTAATACCAGGTCTGCGCGAGCGAAGTAGCTAATACAAAATCATCCGGCTGGAGCAGGGTCGCTTTCTGATACAGTGCCTGAGCCAGACGGAGTGCCTGCTGTTCGGTCAGATCGTAATACTCCATTGCCTCCTGGCGGTAGATATAGACCACGCTGGCCAGGTTTTTGAGATAAAGAACTTCTTTAGGAGCCAGCTCGATCGCCTTCTCATAGTAGGGGAAGGCATCTTTGGCAGAGCCGTTTTGCGCGAAGTAATTCCCCAGATTGTTCCAGAGAACCGGATTATCGGGGTGCTGTTTTTGCAGCTTCAGCCATTCTCTGGCCGCGTCATTATCCTGACCGATATCCGAAAGAAAACTGGCATAAGCCAGCCTCGCTTCCATATTGGTGGAATGGGTGAAGAGGTAATCCTCGTAAGCGGACTTGATCGAATCGAACCGCTCGCGGATGCGCAAAGGCAGTGTTGCGTCCTGAACCGCGTTCGTTTTGTTGAGCGCCTGATAATCTTTGATCCATTTATCCACTTCAATCTGCGTCTCATTGTCCTGATCAATAATCTTCTGAAGCTCTGGGTCTATCGTCACTTTAGCGGCGATGTTTGAAGAAGCCTGAGACGGTTCCGCGGAGAATAGCTCTGGAACGATGGCATTCAGCACCAGACAGAGACACAGTATCAGAAACGGACGGAGTGTTTTCATTTATCCTTCTCCACGTCTTCCACGGGAACATCAATGATGGTGCCTTTGCCCGCGTCTTTGCTGAAATCGCGCGGCGGAACTTTGTCAGTATAAACAGGCGGAACTGATGATCCCCCGGTGGATGTCGTCAGTACGTCCGGTGTTTTTTCGGAACTGCCGGGTTTTCGGATCGTTCCAAAGACCGCAATGCTGCCCACCACCATGACCCAGAAAGGGAAGATGCCCATTCCCGGTATGGCTTCGGCGATCAGTGCCGGCAGCAGGATGATCCTCCAGCCCAGAACGACAAAGAGTGCGATCGCCACCATCAAATCAATGAAGAAGCAGATCGGGCTTGCATCCAAAGGTGTCAGGATCAGATCCGCGATCCCGGCGACAAAAAACGCCATCACCAGCTGAGCCTTGCTCACAGGGCTTCCCATGATTTTCTCAGTGAAACCGGTTCCGGTGTGATCTTGTTTTTTGCCGCTGTTCATGTTGTGTTAATGTTTTTGGATCAGCTGCCGCAGCACATAAGGCAGAATGCCGCCGTGACGGTAGTATTCCACCTCGATAGGCGTATCAATGCGGCAGGTCACTTGTATTTCCTGCGCCTTGCCGTCTTTGCGTGTAATCCGGACGGTGATATCCTGCTGAGGACGCAGTTCGGTATCCAGTCCCAGAATGTCATACGTTTCTGTTCCGTCCAAACCCAGTGTCTGAGCGGATACGCCTTCCTTGAATTGAAGCGGAAGGATGCCCATCCCGACCAGATTGGAGCGGTGGATGCGTTCAAAACTGCGAGCCAGAACGGCCTTGACTCCCAGCAGCGCAGTCCCTTTGGCGGCCCAGTCACGTGAGCTTCCTGTGCCGTATTCCAGACCAGCCACTACGATGAGAGCTTTGCCCTCGGCGGCGTATTTTTGAGCCGCGTCATAAATGCTCATCTGCTCTCCGCTCGGCTGATACCGGGTCACACCGCCTTCCACGCCGGGAACCATCAGATTCTTGATGCGGACGTTGGCAAAGGTGCCGCGTGTCATGACACGGTCATTGCCGCGGCGTGAGCCGTAGCTGTTGAAATCTTGCTGACGGACTCCGTTCTCGATCAGATACCGTCCGGCGGGAGTTGTTGGAGCGAACGCACCGGCCGGGGAGATATGATCGGTCGTTACACTGTCGCCGAAGATAGCCAGCGCACGGGCTTCCCGGATGTTCTGTGTTGATGCCGGTTCCAGCGGGAAAGTGTCGGACGCGCCGCTGCCTTTGAAGAAAGGCGGGTTCTGGATATAAGTGCTCTTCGGATCCCATGCAAAGACTTTGCCCGTGGGTGCCGGTACCTCGTTCCACTTGGCGTTGCGTGTGGCATAACCGGTATAGGTCGCTTTGAACACTTCCGGTTTCAGGGCTTCTTTGAAAAGAGAGTTGATCTCTTCGGAGGACGGCCAGAGATCTTTCAGGTAAACGGGTTTTCCGTCTTTATCCGTCCCGACGGCCTCCGTGGTGATGTCGATATCCACCCGACCGGCCAGCGCGAACGCGACGACCAGCGGCGGTGACATCAGGTAATTTGCCTTGATGCTGGGATGGACTCGCGCCTCGAAATTGCGGTTGCCGGAAAGCACCGCGGCGCAGACATAATCCTGGGCTTTGACCACGGATTCGATTTCCGGATTCAGCGGGCCGGAGTTGCCGATACAGGTCATGCAGCCATAACCCACCGTATTGAATCCCAGTTGATCCAGATAGTTTTGAAGCCCGGTGCGGCTCAGATATTCACTGACGACACGCGAACCCGGAGCCAGTGAGGTCTTGACATAAGCGGGGACTTTCAATCCCAGCTGGACAGCTTTCTTTGCCAGGAGTCCCGCGGCCAGCAACAGTGTGGGATTCGACGTGTTGGTACAGCTGGTGATGCTCGCGATCAGGATACTGCCGTTGCCGATCCGGACTTTCTTATCGTTTGTCAAAGTGATTTCGGTCGCGGGTTTCTGCTGAGGGAACGCGGCGGCGAATTTCTGTTTCTGTTCCGGCAGTTTGACCTGATCCTGCGGACGTTTGGGGCCGGCGATGCAGGGTTCCACTGTGCTGAGGTCCAGCTCCACAACTTTGGAATAATCTACTTGTCCTTTGCGCGGGATGCCGAACATTCCCTGCGCCTTGTAGTAGGCTTCATAGAGGCGGATCATTTCTTCGGGACGACCTGTCAGGCGAAGGAATTTGATGCATTCCTCATCCACGGGGAAGAATCCCATCGTGGCACCGTATTCCGGCGACATATTGGCGATCACGGCGCGCTCCGGCACGGCCAGCGCTGCAGCCCCTTCACCAAAGTATTCCACGAATTTGCCGACCACCTTGGTCTCGCGCAGTAAATGAGTCAGGGTCAGTGCCGCGTCTGTCGCGGTGACACCCGGCCGCAGACTGCCAGTCAAATGGACTCCGACCACATCCGGTGTCAGGAAGTAAAGCGGTTGTCCCAGCATCCCGGCTTCAGCTTCGATACCGCCCACGCCCCATCCGGCAATGCCCAGACCGTT
>JAFZAR010000131.1 GCA_017557085.1 Verrucomicrobiota bacterium
CTGAACAAGGAAGGTGCCGTTTATGTTTCGGACCATTTCCCCGTCATCTCCGTAGTGGAATGGCCGGAGAAGAAATAAGCCATTTTAAATCAATATATTATGTAGAGACGCGAGATTCTCGCGTCTCTTTCGTTATCCAATCCCGGAGGGATTCACTCTGAAACCCCGTTAGGGGTGATGTGATAATAGCCGGGGGTGAGCGAAGCGTAACCCCCGGTAGCGAGTCCCACCTAAGTCCCTCACCCTGAAGGGGTGACCAGAAAAACACTATTGATAACGGGAACAAATGATGTAAAATCAATCTGTTGTGGATGAGAGCCCGGTGCTGGGATCTTTTGTTTTCATCACACTTCCTTGCCTGTGAATTTTATTTGTAACCTTTCACAAAATGATTGGAAAGAATGAAATAACGTCGGAAGGAGGTGAAATAAAAAAGATGATCACAAACGATTATAGCTGCTTCGTAGCGATCATCATGATTATCAGTGTCATACTGATAATTAAGCGGATTAAATAAATCCGCACACAACAGCGTGCGGGGTGTATCAGCACCCTGCACGTTCTTAATTTACCTCATAAACACCTCTTTTGCAAATAAAAAATGGAAACGGAGACGCGCGGGTCGCACGTCTCTACAAAACATATTGTTATTCAATAATTTATCTGTGTGCATCTGTGGTTCTTTGACACACAAAAAAATCCCCGGCGGGGTGAACCGTCGGGGGTTTTGTTTTTATCGGAATACGATCGTTATTCCTTCACCGGAGCCAGCGCCACGCGGAAACCGCTGTCTCTAAAACCAATGGTACCGGAGAGCCGATACGCAGAACGACAGCGTCCCGCACCAGAACGGGCATAGGAACCTCCGCGTACAACTCTCATGATCCCTGTAGTTCCTATTGGATCTATTACCTCTGAGGACGGATAACCCCGACTATTATAAAGATCTAAACACCATTCTAAAACATTCCCGTGCATATCATACAATCCCCAGGCATTCGGCAGTTTCTGTCCCACCGGATGGGTCTTGTTAGCGGTGTTGTAGGCATACCAAGCCACTTCATCTACTTCGGGACATTTTTCCTCACTTGACAGATTTTTTCCACTGTTCAGGGCTGTGGTCGTCCCGGCACGGCAGGCGTATTCCCATTGGGCTTCGGTCGGCAAAGTATATTCATACCCTTTCGGCAATCGGCCCGCCGCCTTTTCGATCTCTGTCAATTTGGCACAAAATTCCATCGCGTCCTCCCAGGCGACATACTCCACCGGCAGATCGGCTCCTTTGAAATAAGAAGGATTCGTTCCCATGATGGCCTGGTACTGGGCCTGAGTGACTTCATATTTGCCCAGCCAGTAGCCCTGGGTCAGAGTCACTTTGTGCTGTGTTTCTTCACTGTCTCTGCCCAGTTCGTCTTCCGGACTGCCCATGATAAAGGTACCCGGATTGATCCAAATCATGTCCAGATCAACATCCTCTGAAATCGGGATCGTCATATTTCTGCTTTCCGGCACTGGAGCCAGCGCCACGCGGAAGCCGGTATTGGGCCAGAACGAGTCCGGTTCACTAATATCCCGGCTTGCTGAACGGCAGTAGCGCGCATCCTCGTTCCAACCACCGCCGCGCACGATGCGGTACGTACCAGTTTCTGGTCCCGTGGGATCGGTCGCAGCGCCCGCCGGATAATCTTTGGCCCAATCCAGACACCATTCCTCCACATTCCCGTGCATGTCATAAAGACCCCAGGCATTCATTTTCTTCTGTCCCACCGGATGTGTTTGGTCACCGCTGTTGTACCTATACCAACCCACTTCA
>JAFZAR010000132.1 GCA_017557085.1 Verrucomicrobiota bacterium
AATGCCAATTCTTCCACACTCGCTGTTCCAGTTGTCCCCAGCTTATGCACCACAATAGAAGCCGCTTTCATGGCAAGCTGCATCGCTTCTGAAACCGAAGCTCCACATGACACAGCCATTGTTAAATTCGCAGTTACTGCATCCCCTGCCCCCACGATATCAATCGGACCGGAACGTAAACAAGCTGGCTCATGAAAAAATCCACCTTCCGGCAGTGCGGCACAAACCCCTTTTTCCGCCAATGTAACAAAAACCGGATATTGATTTTTGCGGGCAAGTTCCTCTGTCATTGCTCGCACATTTTCAAAACTCTCCACAGTCTGACCGGAAAATTTTCCCAATTCATCACGATTCATTTTAAAGATCATTCGAGGAAAATGCCTCAGTCCCAGACGGCTGTCACCTATGCAAGGAACATGATATTGTCTGCACAACTCAACTGCCCGTTCCAGCACATAAGCTCCCAATACTCCAGTCTCCGGCAAATCCACCTGTTCCATGAAAACACAAAAATCGATTTGCTTTATCACAGATTGAAGTCTTTCGATCAAAAGTTCTTGTGTGATCTTCAATATGGAATGACGGTTTTTTACGTCCAGCCGATTCAACTCCTCCGGAGTTTGTCCCGGATACATCATCAATGGCTTATTATAAGTCGGTGTCTGAATCGAATCATCTTCCACCCAGGCGTCCATCCGGCAATTCAAACGGCTAAATCCTCGTTTCAGTTCCCAGCCTTCTCCATCACAGCCGCTGACACCAACAGGGAAACAACTCGCACCTAATGCACAAAGATTGTTGAGAACAGTTCCCGCGCCGCCCGGCTGACAACGTGTATTCACAATGTTTCTGACTGGCAAACCAGTCTCAATAGAAACTTCTTCTAATGCCGGATCGATCTCAAAATACCTATCCAGACAAAAATCACCAATGACTGCAATCCGTTTTTCAGGATAATGGGATGTCAGTTGCTGAAAACGCTCTTTATTCACATCAACATCCGACTCTCGATATTAAAACTCACTGCCGCTGCCGTCATCATGCAAAAAAGCACTCGATTCAGACGAATCTGCAACCGAAGATTCATCTTCGTGCGTAACAGGACGTGTTCCCAAGCGGTTCAGCAGATTATGAATAAAAGTCGTATTATCACAGCAGACATACTTCATGGTTCCTCCCATTCTGGAAAAACTCTTGCAAAAACGCAGATAATAAGCAGGATTCGTCTTTGGAGGCTCTCCATGAGCCCAATCCCAATTACCTCCTTCCTGCAAATCCACAACATAAAAAGAATGTCCCGTAATGGGCGGACGTTTTGCCTGAAATCGTAGATTATGGACAACACTTAAACTTTTTTCAAACACCTGCGGAGCCATGATCGCGGATCCAACACTCAGCACAACACCGTCTGTTAGATTCTCAACAGATGCGCAGAATTTTTTGAAGTCAATGCCCCCAGCTCTCCCTACAACTGCACCATTATAAAGAGGATGAACCGTAAAAATATCATAGCCGATCCCAGGATGAACCGTCAAAGGAACTCTCAATTTCCAAGCATTCCCGGCAACAGAAACCGGTTTGTACTGGTGTCGGGTACGATGACGTCCCGCAGGCAATCCCATGTTTATTGCTGCTAATAAATCCGCACGTGCCGCCGTGTTAGGATCTGTCGGATAACGACAGATCTTTTCCATCAACTCCTGAGCATCCGGCACAACTCCCCCATTCTCCATGGTCCAGTAGCCCAAAGACTCTCCAAATCCCCATCCATTCAAACCACCTGTCATAAGTGACAAAAGGATATTTTTCCCGGTTTCACTCCAGGCACCAAAAACACCATTTGCTACATTATCTTTTACACTTTCAGTTGAAACTCCCCCGTAAGCAAACTCCCAATCATGGATTACTCCTGCTCCATTGGTTGCCAAATGAGTGACCCAACCGCGACGCATCAACTCGATCAATAATGCAGATCCTCCATTTTTGATCAAATGCGCTCCATACATCAGAATGACTGCTGCGTTTTTTTCACGAGCACTCTTCACAGCCTCAACACAACTTTTCAACAAAGGTTCTACATTTGCCGGACAGGGCTGAGGAGATCGTGACGGAGGAATTAATATATCCTCTAATCGCGCCATACTTTTGCGTTTAGCTAACGGAAACACTCGCACGTTAGCTGTATCCAACTCTGGATATGACGATTCAAACATTACTTCTTTTCTCCAAAAATCAAATTAACTAAAAGTTCCGCCTCTGAATAATCAGGAATCACCATTCGGGCGCCGGCTTCAACCAACAAACTATCCTTAAATGAATTGATCCGACCGCTCCCTTGATAAGGTGGCACATCGATCCAAGACTCATCACTAGCCACGGCAATTGGAAATCCACCAATCTTTGCCGTTTCATTCATCTCCACATAACCATCTCCAAAAGCAACTAATTGCTCTGCCGTCATTCCCGGTTGACTCATTATTTTTTGAATCACTTGCACTTTTGAAAAACCGGGGTGATACGAAAAGATTTTATCACCAAAAAATTTGCGCAACCCCAATTCATCCATCTCCGGGGAAACGATTTTCTCATCTGTTCCACTGGCAAGCCAGAGCTCTAGCCCTCTGTCCTTCAACAAACTCAATATCTTTAACGTACCCGGCACCAGCACACTTTCTACACTGCGCTCACCCTTCAATACAGCGTCACGGCGACGATCCGTCACCAAACGCAGTCGGCGAACAAATTCTTCTGTGGCATTTTCAGGTTCAATGAGATTGCCCCCTCTCTCCTTTAAACGTTCATTGAATCGGACAAATTGAAATACAGTTGGCTTGCCGTTTTGCCTCATCATGTCATCAGAAAGCATCGCACTTAATTTTGACTCCGATTCACCAGGCAAACGAGGTATCTCAGATAAAAAAATGGAGAGCATCAACTCACTCCAGCCGCCTCGCATCAATGAAATAGTCCCATCCAAATCAAACAGAACATGTGTTGCTTTCGGACACAACGGCTGTCCCGGCACGGGTTCTACACCGTAAAAAAATGAAAAACGAGAATAAGGATTTTTTGAATCTGTCATAGTGATCCAAACTGAAAACGGAGAGTCTTTGTTATCACGACTCTCCGTTTTTAGATCAAACGTGAACTATTTTAACACAGTTTTGATCGTATATTTACCAGACCCCAGGATCTGTGTATTTCCATCCGGAATCTTGACTGTAGCCGTCGTATTAGCCGGGATTTCTATATTCCATACGAAATCCTGACCATTACGTTTCCAGTTACTTACTATCTTCCCATAAGGAGTGTCCTGTGAACACTTCACGTAGTCCAGACCATCTACAAGATAAGGCTGTAACGTGATTTCCTTATAGCCAGGAGCTGCAGGTTTGATACCGCCCAGATATTGGTAAAACCAAACATTCAAATCTCCCACCAGCATGACATGGTTATGAGAATTCATGGCCGGATTTGCTGTATCACCATTCCATAATTCCCAAATGGTTGTCGCATCATGTTCCACCATATAGCCCCAACTCGGATAATCCGTATTAGTCGCTAATTTCCAGGAAATGTCAGGCCGTCCATTATCTGAAAGAACTCTGTTCAGATACTGCGCACCCACCAAACCTGTTCCGATATGACCTTTGGTATGAACCATGATTTTATCAATTAGCTGATTGAAAACAGCTTCTTTCTCTCCAGCCGGCACCATATCAAAGAACAGCGGCAGCACACTAGAAGTTTGAGATCCATTGTCAAAGCACTTCTTCTCCGCATTGTAGTACTTCTTGATGAATGCCTCTTTCATTGCATCAGCCCGTTGTGCCCAAACTTTAGCATCATCATTCTTATTGAGCAGCTTGGCATATTTTTCCATCAAACGTAGATTTCCATAGAAATAAGTGGTGGCAAGCACACCTTTCGCCGTTTGACGCAATGGATCCTTTGAGTGGATCAATTCCGGGGATTCCGGAGGACAGCACCAATCACCGTATGTATCTTTTTCAATCACGCCATCCTCAGTAACATACGTTTGCATGAGATCCATCCACTTTTTCATACTAGGATAATGTTCCGCGACCACACCGGCATCACCATACAGATCGTACAGCATTTCGGGAATGATTACCGTTGCGCTCGGCCAGGTCACATCATCATTGTACAAAGCCCAGTAGTTTGGAGAAACATCAGATACGCTTCCGTCTTCTTCCTGAGAATCCGCCATATCACGCAGCCATTTGGCATACAAAGGAGCTATGTTGAAAAGCAAACCTTCACCACGGCACTCTGCGGCACGATCTCCCAGCCAGCCTAAACGCTCATCACGTTGAGGACAATCAGTCGGCATGCTGCGATAATTGCCGCGAGTCCCCCAGAAAATGTTATGCGCTATGTGATTGACCATTGCATTGGAAGTCTCGAAAGTGCCAATTTGATCCAAATCATCATGTACTACACATCCGGTAATATCACCAACTGTTAAAGTACCAGGATAATTATAGACTTCCACAAAACGGAAACCGTGATAGATGAACCGAGGTTCATAAACTTCTGTAGTTCCGCCCTTCAGAATATAACGATCTGTAGCCTTTGCGGAACGCAAATTATCCATGTATAAAGTTCCATCGGGTTTCAGTGTTTCCGCATGAACCAACTTAATCTCAGTTCCAGCAGATCCCTTGACCTTGAGCTTACACCAACCCACCATATTCTGCCCCATGTCTACAATATACGTACCACGATCCGTCCGTGTTACACTCTTTGGTGTCAACACGGCAGTCACACGGATGGGAGGCATCATCTGCGCTTGAACCTTGCCCGGAGCGATTTTGTCAGAATCCAGTTTGACAGCTTTTTCCCAATTGGAGACATCATATCCTACTTTATTCCAGCCTGGAAGCTCCATTCTGGCATCGTATGTTTCCCCATCAAACTCATTATTATAACGGATGGGACCTTTTTCTGTGGCATTCCAGCTTTCGTCTGTAACCACTTCTTGAATACTCCCATCATCATACTGGATGCGAAGCAGCGCACGTGTCACAGGCTGACCATAATGCTTACCAACACGGGGATTCGTATAACGACCATTTCCCAGTAATACACCCACAGCATTTTTGCCATTCATCAAATCATCCGTTATATCAAAAGACTGATACAAAATCGTCTTCATGTAATCTGTCACGGCATGATCCAGTACATGATCTCCTACTTTATCTCCATTCAGATAAAGCTCAAACAAACCCAATCCTGTAATATGTGCTACCGCAGACACCACTTTCTTATTCGGATCCAGTGAAAATTCCTTGCGGAACATTAAAGCCGGCAAATTGGGTAAATTATCGCCAACTTTCATGTCTGTCCAAGGAGATGTCCCGATTTTACCTTCAACGACAGTATTTCCCCAACCTTCTTGAGTCAGCTGTAAAGAACCCCATCCTTCGGGTTTATCTTTACAGGATTGCCAGGTATTATCTGTGGGGATTTGAAGACTTGTCCCATCTTCAAAAATCACTTCCACAATAGCCGCCAAAGCAGCATAACCATTCCTGCCGTTCTCAGCTGCTACAGAAATAATATTCTCTCCATCGGTTATGACCTTAGTCAAATCGTACCCACCGGGTTCTCTCCATGCATAAGTATTTGATTTCCAATCATGATTTTTACCCACTAACTTTCCATTGAAATAGCAGTCATAAGCATCATCCGCGGTTATTACGACAAATGCGCTCTTCACCTTCTTGTCAGATGGAAGAGTAAAAGCTTTTCGGAAATAGCGAACTCCTGCCGGCAAATTCTGAGCTTTCCCTTCCACACCTTCTTCGGTCCATATCCATTGAGCCTTTTCGGCAAAACCTTTCCGAGAAAACCCTTTTTGACCAGAAAGATATTCTGTATCCATGCTGATCCATTGAGCGTTTTTCCAATCAGCCTCGCTGTCCGGGCCATAACTCCAGGATGCTGTGGGACTCCATTCAGAAACCTCACCGTTTTTATCCCACACACGCACCTTCCAAAATACTTTCTCCAAACCTCCCGGACGCTTCCCAACGTATGGGAATAGATGGGACCAGTCGCCCTCAATCTTTCCACTGGAATAAAGATCCGCTTTCTCTGGTGTTAAAAGAGCTTCATTAGAAGCAGCCAAAACTTCAAAGGCTGTTTGCTTTTCATTTTGAGCATTGGATTTCAGCTTCCAGCTCAAACGGGGAGAATCTGCGTTGATCCCCACCGGATCTACCATAAACTCACAGCGCAGATCATCTAAACTGACTGTCGCGTTTGCACTTGCGGCCATTGTCACCAATAAAGCAAACAGGCCGATATTCCTAGAAATATACTTCCTTCTCACGAAGAAAATTGAACCACAAAATACGGTTAAAAGAAAGGAAAAAGAATCCAGAGCATAAAAAAAACACTGTTTTTCAAAACAGTGTTTTTTCCTAGAAATCAAAATAGAGTATAATATGTTTATTTTAAAGCTTCTAATGCTTTGTCAACATTTTCATAGATCTCAAAAATTTTGCTCGCGTTTGTTATCTCAAACACAAGTTTCGGTTTAGGCTGTAATGCAGCCAGAACAAACTTTCCACCCGCATCCGTAAACTCTTTGAAAAAGCGAACGATCAACCCTAGTCCAGTGCTGTCAACATATTCCATTTCAGAGCAATCCATAATAATCTTCTGGAATTTTTCAGAAAAGCCCGCAGTCTCGGATTTGAAAAAACCGTCATTTCCCACCGTTAAACGACCTTTAAGCGAGACTACCAATATCCCATCAACTTCTTTACTCGTTATTTGCATTTATTATCATTTGCTCCTACAAGCAGTAATTAGCTGCCATGCTTAACACGACAGACACATTTGATAATAACAGAAAACAAAAATAATTGCAAGTTTTCCGTCAATAATTAGAAGTCGAGAAGTCCTTTCAAAAACAAAAAAATCAAAAAAATACTTGATATGTTTCTTTCAAAAAGGCACACTAAAGCCCGCTTTTGCCGTGTATGGCAAAGCATAGGTGGCTGGATAGCTCAGTTGGTAGAGCAGAGGAC